>CATPCA010000222.1 GCA_955652545.1 Candidatus Dormiibacterota bacterium | reverse complement strand
GCGACCTCGAGCCGGGCGGGCGCCGGGAGTCGTCCAAGTACGGCTCGCTCGACGAGCTGCTTGCCCGGCTCAAAGGCAAGTGATAATTCAGGGGGACGGCGTCGCGGTTGCGTTATGCGAGTTCCGCGCCGCACGCCGTTCCCGCCCGGCTGCCGAGGTCGTCCAGCACCGGATGGCAGGGTAGACTTGGCCGCAGGCGCTGGATGGCAAGGCGCAAGCGTCGTCCAGCGCCCCGCTCCGCGAGCTGGCAGCCGCTGGCCGCGCCTACGCTGACGCCCTGGTCGCAGCCGATCAGGCGGCACGTCGGATCGTCAGGGCTGAGAAGGGGACGAGCGGAACGACCGGCTACGTCCAATACAAACTGAGCGTCGCTGTCGACACGGTCAGCGATTTCAGCATGGCCAACCTAGGCCAGGTCTATAAGCCGGTGCTGGCACTAACAGAGATGATCGAGACGGCGCTAGACCGGCTCGAGCAGGAGCTCCAAAAATGAACCGACGCGATCCCCATCCACTGCACCCCGGCCAAATTCAGCCGGCCCCCGAGCCGTACCAGGTGGACGAGCTGAGCCGGCGCGTGCATGAGCGGGACGGCAGGCGGGTGCATGACCGCGCCTTGCCGACAATGGCCACGACACGCGGCGATTCCCGTTGGCGCTGGAGCCGGACCGCTGACCCGCCGAGCAGCTCGGGCGCGCCGGTGATCTTCAGTCCGACCGACCTAGAGCCGGGGCACACGACGGAGTCGTCCTCCCGCCCCAGCCTCACCGACTACGTCAGGCGCCTTCGACCATGAGAGCTACCCCCGGGGGCGGCTGCGGCGTGCCCTTCCAACGCCGCGAGCCGTCCCCACCCGTCGGGATGGCGGGGACGCTGCCGGCAAGAGCTCACGCGCCGGCAGCCCCGCCTTCCCGGCGTTCGCAACCGGAGGGCGGCCGCGGTGTCCTCATTCACCACCGTGCGCCGCCCAATTCGGCTCCCCCCCCGGTCTGCGGCGATTAGCATGTCCATCATCAGTCACATCTACTTCCCCTGAACGCTCCAACGCCTTCCGGCTTGAGCTGGCGCTGAGAGGCCCTAGGAGCCCCGGGACCGAGCGTCGATGACCTGGGGACACCCAGCCCGGAGCGGGCACCCGTTCGCGACCTGTCTCAATCCCGTGACAGTCCCGTTGCGCCCGCTTCATGCGTCGCACGGCCGCTCTACACACTCGCGCGGTGAAAGGACGAATTCGCACGGTGGCGCTGGCACCGCGTTGGCTGAACTATGCCGCGCCTACGAGCCACCTGGGCAAGCATGGGCAAGGTGCCTAGCTTGCCTGGCCTGCCTCTGGCCGATGCCGCCGCCCACATGGGCGTATCAGTGGACACCTTGCGTCGGCGTATCCGCCGTGGTGAGCTGGAGGCCGTCAAAGACGACCGAGGCCGCTACCGGATGGAGGTGGCGGACACGTGGCCGCTACCGGATGGAGGTGGCGGACACGCGGCGGCGGTAAGCCTCGACTACTTCGCCGAGGTGGCCCTACTCGGACACGCGGCGGCGGTAAGCCTCGACACGTCGGCCGACTACTCCGCCGAGGTGGCCGTACTCCGCGAGCGTGTCGCCCGCCTCGAGGATGAACTAGAGGCCGCGGAGGTGGCGCAACGGGAGATGCGCGCCCTCGTTGCTCAGGCGCAGTCCGTACAGCTCCGCCTCATGGGTGGCGAGGTGGTCATCCTCAGCGACGAGATGCGTGCCCTGGTGTCTCAAGCGCAGTCCCTACAGCTCCCCGTCATGGGTGGCGGCAGCCCTGGCAGCCTCGACGGCGGGGATGCCACCATGCCCGCAACGCCGCCGCCCCGCCGGCGCTGGTGGGCAACCCGCATTCTCGAACTGCGCCGTCGCCACCCCGAGGACGTGGACTACCTCCCGCGACCCGAACCCATGCGCTGACGCCTCCGAGCGGCGACCCCACCGCTCCAACGGCGCCGCATAGCGCGAACGCGTGCCGCTGTACGGGCCTAGGACGCCCGGAACCGAGCGGCGATGACCTGGGACACTCAGCCTTCGGGGTTACGCGGTCTGACCCGTCAGTCGGCGAGCAGTGACCTCATGAGGCCGTCGTGCAAGGCCCTCAGGACCGACTGGCACACAAATCAGGCATCGGACGCTCCACGAACGGCGGTCAAAATCGCGGGTAGAAGCGACGGGGAAAAAGCCACGAGTAGCGCGCCGGTGTGTGTGTTGAACCTGGTCTATCGGTAATACGTCCCCTCAGTGTTCCTAACGAGGTAGCGTTAGCTGGTCCAGGGAGTCGAGCAGAGCCCAGTTGAACTGGTCGGCGTGGGTGACGTTCAGTCCATAAGGGGCGCCCTTGATGAGCACCAACTGGCTGCCCGGCCGGGCTCGTCCTCGATCTCCAACGGCGGACAAGAAAAGGCGCCCCGCTACGCGATTCGCGGGGCGCCCGGAGGGGGGATGCGTCCACGTGCAATAGCCCTCTTTGAGGGGTGCACGGGAACACAGGAACCATGTCATCGGAAGCCTGTGCGTAACAAGTAGGAAAACCATGTGGATTTCCTGTGACTTAGGTGTTGATAACTCACGAAACGTATGTTCGCACGCGGAACCGGTGTAAACAGCGACCCCACATTGGCGACTTGACGCCGACGTCGTCGTTCATTGAGCACAGGGCGGGAGGACGGATCTCGAAAAGGTGAGCTCCGTGTGCCCGTCATTCGCCTCGACGAGTCTGCGAGCAAAGTCCCATGCGTCGTCGTTGTCAGAGAAGCTGACCCACGCCGTGTTGACCACGCCGTCCGACCCCGGACCACCTTCGCAGCTCTGTACGGTCTCCACCCCGAGGGTCCAGAGCGCCTGTATCAGCTCCACGATGCCGGCGTCCAGCGCAACGTCTCCCGGCGCGTCCATGGCCCACTCCGGGAGCGGAAACCCTCACCTGGTGCGCGAGGTGGCCCATGCCTGAGCGGGTCATTGGTGGCCTCCTGAGTGGTGCGCCGACAGGGGATGGCGGCGATCCCGTGAGAATCCGCCTCCCAAGGCGGCCATGACCAGGGCGTAGACCAGGATCGGCGTCCCCACTGCCACCCAGACCAGCCCCTGCACCATCCACACGAAGAGGGTGATGAAGGGCGCGAAAAGCAGGCACCCGACGCGCAGCGCGATGCGCCCCCGTCCCTCAGGGGCATAACGCCCCATGAAGCGAGCGAAGACGCTCATCGCCAGCCCCGCCTGCTCCCGGCACCCGGCCCGAAAGCCGCTCGGCTGCGCGTTCATCAGTCGGCGAGCGCTCTGCCGATCTTCTCCGCTGCTTCGCGTTGCAGAGTTGGTGTCACATGGGAATAGAGGTCGAGAGTGATGCCCACCGATGCGTGGCCGAGCATCTCGCTCACGACCTTCGGGTGCACGCCGTGGCTCAGCATCAGCGTCGCTGCAGAGTGGCGAAGATCGTGGAACCGGATGTCTGGCAGGCCAGCTTGTCGAAGGATTCGGTCAAGCGCGCTGGAGAGGGTGGTGGGCGACAGATAGCCGCCGAACTCGTTGGTAAACACGAGGCCTCTGTCGGACCACAGCGTCTCCGCAAGTTGGCGTTCAGCCACCACGCGTGCCCGGTGTTCGCGAAGAGCGGTCACCGCTTGCGGGCCGAGAGCCACGGATCGCGACCGTCCACTCTTCGGCGACCCGATAACCAGCGTGTCCCGCGTCGTGCCTTGCAATGAGCCCGTGACGGCCAACAAGCCGCGGTCGAGGTCGACGTCCTTCCACCGCAGCGCGAGCAATTCCCCGCGACGCAGGCCGGCTGACAGGGCGACGACGAACAGCGCCTCGAGCCGCTCGCCGGAGAGGGCAGCGAGGAGCTGTGCGGGTTGCTGACCCGTCAGCACCATCATCTCGAGGTTTGCGACGGCGGGCGGGTCGACGAGGTCGGCGATGTTGCGGGCGACCTCACTCTGCTGCACCGCTCGCGCGAGAGCTCGATGGATCACGGCGTGGAGATGGTGGACCGTCGTTGTGCTCAGTCCTTCGGCCAGTTTCCGCGCGTAGAGGCGCTCCAGGTCGGAGGGCGCTAGGCGGCTCAGTGGCTTGCTTGCGAACTCGGACGTCAACAAGTGCTTTCGGACGTACCGCTGGTAGTACGCGACCGTCGCGGACTTGACCGCCGTTGCCGGCAGTGCAGCGAGCCACTGCTCGAGGTACGCCGCAACCGTGAGTCGTTGGCTGGGGAGTGGCTTGCCATCCTCAATGGCTCGCTGGGCCTCTTGCAACCGCGCCTTGACCTCAGCCCGCTTTGGTCCGTAGAAGTAGCGCGTCGCACCATCGGCGAGCTTGAGTCGGGCCACCCAGCGGCCGTCGGCCCGCTCAAAGATGGAGCCGTCGCCGGCATCCCGGCGTTTCCTGCCTGTACCCTTTGGCATCGTCAGCACCTCAACTGCTGGCCACGCCCCCGGCTGTTTGCGCAGCGCGGGGGCTCTTTACCCAAGCGATCCTAGCATGAAGGTGTCAGCGAAGGTGTCCAGGACACCCGACCCAGCCGGAAAACCCTGGAATCTGAATACAAGCCGAGGTAGCTCAGTTGGTAGAGCACAGGTCTGAAAAACCTGGTGTCGACAGTTCGATCCTGTCCCTCGGCACGTCCAATACCGGACCGCTGCCGACAGCCTGTAGCGTCCTCACAGCTCACGTCTCCGACCGCAGCGGACGAAGGCTATCGACCGTCACCCGCCGGCCGGGATCGCTCTGGCCGGTCAGGCGGCGACTGCCACCACACCCGCGTCGGCGGTCACAGCAAGTTCTCTGGCGGCCTCGATCGCTCCGTCAACGCCCCCGCTCAGCGGCGCGACGCCGGCTCGAAGCGTCTGCTGGAGGCCGAGCTTGCTCATCTGCTTCAGCAGCCGTTTCGCCGCCACCACACCCGACGCCACGCCGCCATCGCGGATCAGCAGCGCTGCTGCGCCGCCCTCGAGGATGGTGACCGGCTCATTGGCTCGGGCGTATGCGATGACCAGCGCGGCATAGCCGGATCGAGCGCTCGCCGGGATCGTTTCATCGATGACGAACAGGCAGCACGCGCCATCCCCGGTGACAGCCTCGGCCGCAGCGACGAACCGGTCGTGACCGATCGCCCATGGGAGCTGCGATATCGGCGGCAGCTCGATCGGTGCCACCGGTCAGCTCACCAGGAGGCTGGCCGCGAGGCTGTCGAGCGCCTCGAGGCGATCGACCACGGCTGCACCCGCAGTTCGCCCCCACGCCAGCAATTCGTCCACTGCCGCCGTCAGCTCGCGAATCCGCAACGGCTTGGGGAGTGCGCTCACGCCGCTGTGCAGGGGCACCGGCCGACGTAGCGAGCCACTCACGAAGCAGATTCCGCTGAGTGCTGCGTTGGGGAGGGACACCAGGCGACGTCCCAGGTCGACGCCGTGTGTGTCGGGAAGCAGACCATCGAGGAGGATGGCACCGTAGCGATGACGCTCCACCGCGCGCGTCGCCTCCGCGCCCGTGGCGACCGCTGTGACCTCTCCCGCCACCTCGGCCAGCGCACGGGCAAGAAAGGATCGGACCAGTTCGTCGTCCTCGACGATGAGGAGGGGCAGCGAGTTTCGCACCTTCAAGATCCTACCGGCTCACTCTTGACGGTGCGGACAAGAAATCAAATTGTGATGACATCCGCACTGATGCCCGATCTCGTCCAGTGTGATGGGACCATCCGCGAAGTCGATGCCCGGTTGCCCCGGTCCCGGTGCGCCGGCGTGGGCCGCACGGACATACGCCGGCCGGCCGTCCAGCGTCGTCCAGGCGGGCATATTGGGGACGCCGGCGCGGATCATGCGCAACGCGGCGAGGGCCGACGGGGCCGTGTCGAGATGGCGGTGACCGACGGAGGGCGCGTACGTCGCCTTCGACATGTCGATCGGGTCGCCGGGCCAGTCGGTGAGCAGGCCGGAAAGTGCCTGTCCCAAGGCGGCGACTCCCACCTCACAGAGGCGTCGCGTCAGCGTTCCCGAGGTGTCGTCATCGGCGACGCGCAACGTTCGCTGCGCCAGCATCGGACCGGCGTCGACCTTGGGGATGGCGCGATGCAGCGTGATCCCCGCAACCGGGTCGCCGTCGGCGATGGTCCAGTAGACGGGTTCCGGGCCTCGCCGGGCGGGGAGGGCGCTGGGGTGAATGTTCATCCAGCCGTGGCGTGGGACGGCCAAGGCGCGGGCTCCGATGATCTGGTCAAAGCTGGCCATGACGACGGCGTCGAGGTCGAAGGCGGCGAGGTCGAGGATGGTGTGCTCGTCGTTGACTCGCCAGGCGCGCAGCAAAGGCACACCGACGTGGTCCGCGATGCGACTGAGTGCGTTGTCGCCCAGGATCGCCTCGTGCGCCCCGGGTGAGGTCAGCAGCCCCACCACCTGGATGTCGTCGAGCTGGAACAGGGCGAGCAGGAACGCCAGGCTGTAATCGGACGGGAAGCCGGCGAAGACGACCCGCGCTCCCGGTGTCGTGTGAGCCGTCCCATCCAGGGGCGGCAGATCGCGGTCGGGAATGAAGGAGAACTCGCGGCGTTGCCAGAGATTCGCACGGACGTCGTCCAGGGCAGGGGATGTCGTCGCCACCGGCGAATCCTAGCTGCTGCAGCGATCAGCACACGCCGGCGTCGCAGCCAGGGAGCAGGCCATCGATGACAAGACCGGCGAACGCCTCGTCGAACCGTTGGGGAGTGGCACCCGGAATTCCGGACACCGCCTCGCGCAGCGACGCGCCGGCCAGCGTCGGGTTGTCCAGTGCCGCCGCCAGGATCGCACCTCGCAGCTGTCGAAGGCTTCCCTCATATCGCGGGTGGCGGCGTGGCACCACCGCCGTGCCGGAGCAGCGGAAGGTGCAGCCCGGCGCCAGCGGACATCCCTCGCATCGTGGCCGCGATCGGCAGTGCAGCGCGCCGATGTCGAAGAGCGCGTACGTGTATTCACGGATGGACATGCTCGGTGGCCGGCTCTCGTCGAGCACACCATCAAGCATGCAGCCGCGGAGGTGTTCAGGCTCGGAGCCCAACGCCGCCCGGGCCGCGACGCGACCGACGTTGACATCGCGCGGTGGTACCACAGCCGTCCCGACATCGCTGAAAGCCAGCAGCGCGCGGGCGGTGTAGGCACCGACGCCGGGCAGGCTTCGCAGCCCTGCCTCATCCGCCGGCCACCCGTCAGCGGCCACACGAGCTGCGGTGAGCCAGAGTGCTCGGGCGCGGCGCGGATACCCGAGGCCCTGCCATTCACGCAGCACGTCGTCGAGGGCCGCAGCAGCGCAGGCGGCAGCGTCCGGCCAGCGATGCAGGAAACGCTCCCAGCGAGGCAGCACCCGGCTCACCGATGTCTGTTGCAGCATCACCTCGCTGACCAGCACGCGCCACGGGTCGGTTGTCTGCCGCCACGGCAGGTGGTGACGGCCGTGCTCCGCGAACCAGGCGGGCAGGGGTTGGGTCCACATCGCGGCGTCAGTGTCGCTCAGAAGGTCATGGTCGGTCACGCACAGTCGCCGCGCCGTGCCGATTTGCGAGACTCGGCCACCTCATCGGTCCGAGGAGGCACAGGCCATGGCGCGCCACACCGTCACAGTGATCCCTGGCGATGGGATCGGCTACGAGGTCAGCGAGGCAGCGCGCCGGGTCATCGATGCGACCGGTGTCGACATCGAGTGGGACGTGCAGAACGCGGGCCTCGACGTCGTCGAACAGTACGGGCAACCGATGCCCGACCACGTGCTCGAGTCGATCCGCAAGAACAAGATCGCCATCAAAGGACCCCTCACCACCCCCATCGGCAAGGGGATCCGCAGCGTCAACGTCGCGCTCCGCCGCGAGCTGGACCTCTACGCGCTGGTGCGACCGTGCAAGTGGTACCGAGGCGTGCGCAGCCGCTACCAGGATGTCGACCTCGTCATCGTCCGCGAGAACACGGAGGACCTCTACGCCGGCATCGAGTTCGCCGAGGGGGACACGAAGACACACGAGCTCATCGACACAATCGAGCGTCTCAACGGCCGGCGCATCCGCGAGGACTCGGGCATCAGCGTCAAGCCGATCAGCGTCGGAGCCACGGAGCGCATCTTCCGTTTCGCTTTCAAGTGGGCGATCGACAACGGTCGCCACAAGGTGACCGCGGTCCACAAGGCCAACATCATGAAATTCACCGACGGGCTCTGGCTGCGGGTCGCCGAGGAGGTGGCCAAGGAGTTTCCCGACATCGAGTTCGAGGAGCGCATCGTCGACAACATGGCCATGCAACTGGTGCAGAAGCCCGAGCTCTACGACGTTATGGTCATGCCCAACCTGTACGGCGACATCCTCAGCGACCTCTGTGCCGGCCTCATCGGCGGCCTCGGACTGGCTCCGGGAGCGAACACGGGCGACGAGATCGCGGTCTTCGAAGCCACCCACGGCAGCGCCCCGAAGTACGCGGGCAAGAATGTCGCCAACCCGATGGCGATGATGCTCAGCGGTGTGCTGATGCTGCGTCACATCGGCGAGAAGGACGCAGGCGATCGGCTCGAGGCCGCCATCGCCGCGGTCATCGCCGAGGGCACCCACGTCACCTACGACATGAAGCCGAGTCGCGACGATCCCACGGCGGTGGGCACCTCCCAGGTGGCCGACGCGGTGATAGCCGGGCTGGAACACGTCCCGGTCGCGCGGTAACACGCACAAACGGACAGCGCCGCCGCTGAGAACGGCGGTTACGCGCCGAGCTGAGCCGCTGGGCTGACCGGATTCTCGTCGCCGGCCGCCGGCAGTGCCCGGACGACGCGCCCGCGCACGGTGATCTCGCCGACGTCGGCGGTCGGGGGCGCCAGCCAGTTCCCCTGTCCGTAGTCCACCCCGAGGTCGGCGAGCGTGACTGCCATCGCTGCCGTCTCGATCCCCTCGGCGATGACCGCCGAACACGTTGCGCCGGCGAATGCCACGGCAGCCTCGATGGCTGCCCGCGCTCCCCGTGAATCCGCCACCGCCAGGTTGCGCGCCACCTTGAGGAAGTCGGGGACGGCAGCTGCCAGCACCTCGAGGCTCGAATGACCCTCGCCAATGTCGTCGAGCGCGATGCGGAACCCATGCTCGCGATAGGCGGCGATGACCTGGCGCAGCCGGCCAAGGTCACCGATCCGATCGCGCTCGGTCAGCTCGAGCACCACCTGCGCGGGCTCGACGTGCGCGGCGGCGAGGACGAGCAGCATCTGGTCAACGTCGTGGACCGGGTCGAGAAAGGCGGCGACGGTCACGTTGAGAAAGACGACGGAGCGCGGAGGCAGCCTGACCAGCGCATCGAAGGCTGCCCGGCGACACACCCAGTCGAGGTCGCGAGCCAGGCCGAGGTGGTGAGCGGCGCGGAGCAGGGGCTCGACGCTCTGCTGGGTCCAATTGGGAGGCCTCGCCAGCGCTTCGTACCCCACGATCTCGCCGGTCCGCAACGACACCACCGGCTGGAAGACGATGTCGATGTCGCGGCTGGCGATGATCCTCTCGATGATCGCGGTGACGCGCGGCGGCTGGGCCAGCAGGACGTTCAGCCCTGGTGTGTCGGCGACGCGGTCCCCGCCGCTGCGCTTGGCCTCGAGCAGGGCAGCGTCGGCCTCATACCTCACCGCCAGGGCGCTGGTCCCCGGCGCGCCGACTGCGACGCCGACTGACACGCGCACCCGACCACGGGGGATGGCGGCGCCGTGCATAGCGGCGCGCATCCTCTCGCCGACGGCCATCGCCTCTCCGGCATCGAGTGCCAGGAGGACCACGGCGAACTCGTCGCCGCCGACGCGGGCGATGATGTCGCCGCTGCGGGCGATCTCCGAGATCACCCGCGCCACGGTGCGCAACACCGTGTCGCCGGCCTCGTGACCGTACTCGTCGTTGATCGGTTTCAGGTTGTCGACATCGATGGCGACAACAGCGAATGGTACGCGTGGCAGCGAACCGAGTGCGGCGGTGAGCGCGCGCCGGTTGCGGGTGCCGGTGAGCGGGTCGGTCGTGGCGTTGTCGATCAGGGTGATCCGCTGGCGATCGGCCTCGCTGGCGAACCAGGCGGCCAGCATGCTGACCATCACCACGGTGAGCAATCGCAGCGACACGTCCCCGGCGCCGATGACTTGGCCGGACCGCGTCGCTCCCAGCACCGCTGCGGCGCCAATCGCCGCCAGCGCTGCCGCACCCGCGGGCAGCACGCCCCGCCAGCGGGCGAGCACCGCGCACTCCACCAGCGCCGGCACAAGGATGAGGAAGGCCTGGCCCTGCGCATCGTTGCTGCCCAGGACGACCAACACGCATGCCACCAGCACGTCGGCGACACACGCCGCGACCACGACGCGCCGGGCAACCACGAATCGCCAGCGCGAGGCCACGGTGGCAGGAATGTTGTAGAGGGCGACCAGCGCCAGCAGCACACCGGGCATGGCGGGGCTGCCGACCGGCGACGGGCTCGCCGTCAACGCCGCCAGCACCGTCAGGGCGACGGCGACCCACCGAGCCAGCGCTATGCGACCCCCCTGCGCCCCGTCAACCTGGTGGGCGACCGCGCCCGGTGACGTCGTCAAGCACCAATCCCTCTCATCCGCCACCCAACGCTTCACATGCACGCTACCGATATGTCACCGGCCCCGCGCGCCGCGTGACGCGGTTGTCGTACGGACGTCACATCGCAAGGCGCGATGTGCGCCGGGCGAGGGTGGCGAACCGAATCGCCCCCGTCACCTAGCATCAATCCCGTGAAGGCGAGGCTCGTCGGCGCTGTACCGATCCGGGCGGTGCGGCGTTTTCTGGCGGCTCAGGGGCCCAACTGGGCGACGATCATCGCCTGGAACCTGTTCTTCGCCTTCTTCCCCATCATGTTCCTCGCCATCAGCGCGGTGGGGTTCGCGCTGCGCGACCCGGGCACGCGCGCGACGGT
>CATPCA010000221.1 GCA_955652545.1 Candidatus Dormiibacterota bacterium | reverse complement strand
CTCGCCGGCGATGAGGGCTTCGACGCCCGTACCGGCGATTACGCCAACCTGGTCGAGCGCGGTGTCATCGACCCCACCAAGGTCGTGGTCAGCGCGCTCACCCACGCCGTGTCGATCGCCACCATGGTGCTGACCACCGAGGCGCTGATCGCCGACGCCCCCGAGCCCGAGGAGGACGACATGTCCGCGGGTGGCCATTCCCATGGCGGCGGGATGGACGGCATGGGCGGCATGGGCGGAATGGGTGGCATGGGCGGAATGGGTGGCATGGGCGGCATGGGCATGGGGGACGACCTCGACTTCTGAGTGGAGCGAGCGCGTTGATACGCGCCAGGCGCGCTCCTGCCCGGACGTGGCTCGCGTTTAATGCTGTGATGAGCCCTCGCGACGGCATGTCCTGACGACGTGTGCGGGATCAGCGGGTTCTTCGGCCCGCGCGACACACGGCTGCTCACCGCGATGACGGACGCCCAGCGACATCGTGGCCCGGACGACGACGGCTACCTGGAAACCGACGACGCCTCCTTGGGATTCCGCCGGTTGAGCATCATCGATGTCGCTCTTGGGCAGCAGCCGATGTCGGTCGACGACGGCAGGTTGCAGATCGTCTACAACGGCGAGGTCTACAACTTCCGCGAGCTGCGCCGCGAGCTCGAGGCGCTCGGTCATCACTTCAGCACGCATTGCGACACCGAGGTGGTGCTCCACGCGTACCAGGAGTGGGGACCCGAAGCGTTTGGGCGTCTCAACGGCATGTGGGGGCTGGCCCTGCTCGACACGCGCGGCGACCGGCCCAAGCTGGTGCTCTGTCGCGACCACTTCGGCATCAAGCCTCTGTACTTCGCGCGCAGCGCAGACCGCGTGCTCTTCGCCTCGGAGATCAAGGCGATCCTGCAGGACGAGAGCTTCGAGCGCCAGGTCGACGAGCAGTCGATGTACGAGTACCTTGCCCACGGCGCCTTCGACCACAAGTCACACGCCACCTTCTTCCTGGGGATCAGCCAGGTGCCCGCGGCGGCTTACGTGACCGTCGACGGCACCGGCATCACCACCACCACGTACTGGACGCCGCGGCTTGACGAGACCGGTTCGCCCGACCCGGCGGTCTTCCGCGAGGTCTTCGACCGGGCCGTCGCCCGCCGGCTGATCTCGGACGTCCCGGTCGGGATCTGCCTCTCCGGAGGACTCGACTCGTCGTCGATCTGCGGAGTGATGTCGCGCCAGCTCGCGGATCACCTGCCCGACGCCGCGTCACTGGGGGAGCGGCTCAAGACCTTCTCCGCCGTGTTCCCAGGCGATCCCATCGACGAGTCACGCTACATCGCGGCCGTGGTCAAGCAGACGGGCGCCGACAACGCCCAGGTCGAGCCGACCGCGGTGGATTTCGTCCGGGAGCTCGAGGCCTGGGTGTGGCACGTCGAACAGCCGATGGTCAGCAGCGCGCCGTTCGCGATGTGGATGGTCACACGCCGCGCCGCCAAGGACGTGACCGTGGTGCTCGACGGCCAGGGCGGTGACGAGCTGCTCGCCGGTTACGACCACTACCCGTTCGTCTACGTGCGCCAGCTGCTCCGCGAACGGCGCTGGGGAGACGCCGCGCGCGAGGGGTGGCGCGCGCGTGACGTGACCATGCCGCTGGTGCGCCGCCGGCTGCGCGACCGTCGCCTCAACGTCGACGTGCGCCCCATGCTGCAGCGCGACTTCGTGCGTGGCAAGAGGGCCCCGGTGGACGAGCGCGTGCAGGACAACCTCAAGCAGCGGCTGCTGCAGGACTTCCTGGTCTGGAGCCTGCCACCGTTGCTTCGGTACGAGGACCGCTGCTCGATGGCTCACTCGCTCGAGGCGCGGCTGCCGTTTCTCGACCAGGAGCTCGTCGAGCACATCCTCCGGCTGCCCGCCGACGCCATCATCCGCAACGGCTGGAACCGCTGGGTGCTGCGCGAGGGACTCGCCGACGTGCTCCCCGCCATCGTGCGCACCCGGCGCAAGAAGATCGGTTTCACCACGCCCGAGTTCCGCTGGTATCGCCGCCAGCGCGCCGCGCTCCAGAGCCTGCTGCGCTCCCCGCGCTTCAGCGCCCGACCCTACTGGCAGGCGGCGGCCGTCGCCGAGGGCTTCCGCGCCGCGTGCGCGGGTGAGAGCGCCGAGTCGATGTTCTTCTGGCGCGTCATCAACGCGGAGATTTGGCTTCGCATGTTCTTCGACGACAAGGCGACCCGCATCGACGAGGGCAGCTACGAGGCGGGATTTGCCCGTCGCGGCGACGAGATGGTGGCGAGGTCCGGCGAGGATGCGCGCCGCATCTTCGACGGCTGCCGGGCCAACTTCGGCCGCCACCTCTTCACCCGGCTTCACGACGGGCGAATCGTGGCGCGCGTGCCGCTGCGTTCCAAGGTGCTCGTCGGCGGTGACGACCTTCACGCCGAGTTGCGCAGGGCTTTGCTCGACCTGCGCGAGCACGCGGTGCCTCTCGCCTGCGGTGACACGCTGCTGGTGAGCGAGAAGGCGCTCGCCATCACCCAGGGACGGTCGCTGCCGGTGGACGACGTGCATGTTCGTCCGCTGGCGCGCGCGCTGGCCCGGTTCGTCAGCCGCGTCCCCACCGGGATCGGCATCGGTCACCCGGCAACGATGCAGCTGGCCATCGACGAGGCGGGCGTTCCGCGCATCCTGCTCGCCGCGGCAGCCGCCGCGGTGACCAGGCCACTGCGCATGCGCGGCGTCTTCTACCGTGTCGCCGGGTCGGGCGTCAACACCATCGACGGACCGTCGCACCTCAACCTGCCTCCGTATGACACGTACGCGATCAAGGGCCCCGACGACCCGGATGGGGCAGCGCAGCAGCTGGCCGCAGCGTTCTCGGGTGAGTTCGGCTGCAGCATCGATGTCGCGGTCATCGACGCCAACGACCTGACCGCGGCGGTGCTCGGCTCGAGTGCCGGGGTCGACCGGCCGACGGTGCTCGCCGCCGTCGCCGACAACCCGCTCGGTCAGACCGACGAGGCGACGCCCTTCGCGCTGATGCGCGAGATCCGCACCGCCACCGGTCGGCCGGCGGCGGCCGGCGTCCTCGCCAGCTCATTGCGATGACCCCGACCGGCGCGCAGGGAGCTGTCGCCGCGCGGCCCACCACCAAGTGGGCAGAGATCGACGTCGCGGCCCTGCGTGACAACACCGCTGCGCTGGCCGCGTTCGCCGGCGATCGCTGCGCGGTGATGGCGATGGTCAAGGCCAACGGTTACGGGCACGGCGCCCTGGTCGCGGCCGCCGCCGCCGTCGCCGGTGGCGCCGGTTGGCTCGGAGTCTCGTCGATGGCGGAGGCGGTGGAGCTGCGTCGCGCCGGACTCACCACGCCGATCCTCAATATTGGCTGGACCATGCCGGCCGAGATGACCCTGGCGGTGGCGCACGACGTCGACGTCGCGGTGTTCGACCTGGCCGGCGTGGCCGCCGCAGCCGGTGCGGCGCGGGAATCGGGGCGGCCGGTGCGCGTGCACTGGAAGATCGACACCGGGATGGGACGGCTGGGCACGCCACCCGGTGACATCGATGCGATGCGGGCGGCGCTGACCCGTGCCGGCACGGACGTGGTCGTGGCTGCGATGTTCACGCACTTCGCTGCCGCGGATGCCCCCTCGATCGATTTCACACTGGAGCAGCACCAGCGATTCCTCGCGGTGGTGTCACGTCTTCGCGAGAGCTTTCCCGCCGCCCTTCTGCACTGCGCCAACAGTGCGGCCCTGCTGCGTCTCCCGGAGACGCACCACGACATCATCCGCCCGGGGATCGCGCTCTACGGCTACCCGCCGGCTCACTGCGACGGCGTCGTGACGGTGCGGCCCGCGCTGCAGTTGCGGGCCCTGGTCACCCAGGTCAAGCAAGTCGACGAGGGCGGCAGCGTCGGCTACGGCCGCGAGTGGTTCGCAGCGCACCGCAGCCGGGTCGCCACGGTGGCTGCGGGGTACGCCGACGGCATCGACCGGCGCAACGGCAACCGCGGTCGCGTCATCCTCGGCGGCTCCCTGTGCCCCATCATCGGCAGAGTGAGCATGGACCAGCTCGGCGTCGACGTCACCGAGACCGGCGACGTCGAGCCGGGTGACACCGCCACGCTGATCGGCCGGGCCGGGGCGTGCGCCTTCGACGCCGACGCGGTGGCGGCGGCGATCGACACAATCCCCAACGAGGTTCTGTGTGCCGTCTCGTCGCGGGTCCCTCGGGTGGTCGTCAACGCAGAGGAGGATTCACGGTGAGTCGGCAGGTCAGGATCGCGGTGGCACAGTACGCCCCGCACGTCGGCGACGTGGACGGCAATCGTGCGGCTGCGGTGACGTGGGCAAGGCGTGCGGTCGACGACGGGGTGGACCTGCTGGTGCTGCCTGAGCTCGCCTCCAGCGGGTACGTGTTGGAGTCCGACGAGGAGGCAGCGCGAACCGCGGAGGACGTCCACGATGGGCGGATCGTCGCCGCGCTGTCCGAGGTGTGCGCCACCAGCGGCATGCATTGCGTCGTCGGTGTGAACGAGAGCCGTGGCGAGACGCGCCACAACAGCGCGGTTCTGCTCGGGCCGCGGGGAACGCTGGCAACGTATCGCAAGCTGCACCTCTTCCACGACGAGCAGTCGTGGTTCCAACCGGGCGGCGAGCTGCCGGTCGTCGACCTGCCGTTCGGTCGCGTCGGGATGGTGATCTGCTACGACCTCTGGTTTCCCGAAGCGGTGCGCAGCCTGGCCATCGCCGGCGCGGAGGTGGTGGCCGTGCCCACCAATTGGGTGGCGTCGTTCCGGCGGCAGGTGTACGACGCCGCCGGTTACTGCCAGGGTGACATCGTGGCCATGGCAAGCGCAGCACAGAACGGCGTGGTGATGGCGTGTGCGGACCGGGTCGGCGTCGAGCGAGATGTGCGTTTCCTCGGCGCCTCGGTCATCGTCGGCGCCGACGGCTGGCCGGTTGCCGGCCCGGCGGGGGCGGAGGAGGAGACCCTGCTGGTGGCCGACGTGGATCTCGACACCGTTGCCAGGGCGAAGCGCAGGACGCCGCGCAACCACCTGATCGAGGACCGCCGCCCCGACTCCTACAATGCTGTGGTCATCACCCCTCCGCACCCACCCGGCGCGGTCCCCACGCCCACCTCATCCTGAGCGCCACCAGCACCACACCCACGCCCTCGCTCGCGGAGCTCAACGACGCCCAGCGCGAGGCTGTGCTGGCGCCGGATGGCCCGCTGCTCATCTTCGCCGGCGCCGGGAGCGGCAAGACGCGCGTGCTGACCCACCGCATCGCCCACGTGCTCGCCACCCGCGACGTGCGCCCGCACGAGATCATGGCGGTGACCTTCACCAACAAGGCGGCCAAGGAGATGAGGAGCCGCGTCGAGGTGCTCCTCGGTGGCAGCACGTCGGGGATGTGGATCGGAACGTTCCATGCGCTGGGCGCGCGCATTCTCCGTCGTGACGGCAGCGCAATCGGCATCCCCAGCGGCTTCTCCATCTACGACGAGGCTGATCGTGCCGCCGTGCTGCGCCGGGCCATGGCCGCCGAGGGGATCGACGACAAGCGCTTCCCGGTGAACAAGGTGGGCCACGCTATCAGCACGGCCAAGAACGAGCTCCTCGACGCTGCGGCGTACGCCGCCAGGTCCGGCGAAGGCTCGTACGAGGTGACCATAGCCCGCGCGTTCGCCGCCTACGAGGCGGAGATGCGGGCGGCGGATGCGCTCGACTTCGACGACCTGCTGGTGCGCACCGTGCAGCTGCTGCGCGAGTGCGACCCGGTGCGCGAGGAGTACCAGTCGCGCTTCCGCCACATGTTCATCGACGAGTACCAGGACACCAATCTCGCCCAATACGTGATGGTCAAACTGCTGTCGGAGAAGCATCGCAACCTCACCGTGGTTGGTGACGATGATCAGTCGATCTTTCAGTGGCGCGGCGCTGATGTGCGCAACATCCTGAGCTTCCGGCGCGACTACCCGGATGCCACGGTCATAACCCTCGAGCAGAACTACCGGTCCACCCAGGTGATCCTCGACGCGGCGCATGCGGTGATCCGCCACAACGTCGAGCGCGCCGACAAGAGGCTCTGGACCGATCGCACCGGCGGCGAGCCGGTCCGCCTGATCTCCGTCTTCGACGAGCAGGAAGAGGCGCTGGCTGTCTGCGGTGAGATTGAGATGCTGATCGGTCGCGAGGGGTTCTCGCTCAGTGACTGCGCGGTCCTGTACCGGACCAACGCACAGTCCCGCGCGTTCGAGGATGTGTTGCTGCGCCGCGGCATCCCCTATCGCCTCGTCGGCGGGCTGCGCTTCTACGAGCGCCGCGAGGTCAAGGATGTGCTCGCCTACCTGCGGCTGATCGCCAATCCGCGTGACTCGGTGTCGTTCGGCCGCGTCGTCAACGTCCCCAGGCGCAAGATCGGCGACCGCACCGTCGCCGAGCTGGAGCGAACCGCGCGACGGAAGCGCATCTCACCGTTCGAGGCGGTGAGCAGGCTCGACGACACCGCCGAGATCACACCCGCCGCACGGAGTGCTCTGGCCGACTTCGACAGGCTCATCGACGGCCTGCGTGACCTCTCCGAACGAATGCCACTGCCGCAGTTCCTCGATCGCGTGCTGGAGGACACCGGCTACCAGCGCATGCTCAATGACGGGACGCCGGAGAACCAGGAACGCTGGGCCAACGTCAGCGAGTTGGTCGGCCTCGCCGCCGAGTACGTGGACGTGCCGCCGCCGCTGGGTTTGACCCAGTTCCTCGAGAACGTGGCGCTGGTTTCGGACGTGGACACCCTCGACGACAGCGCCAACGGCGTCACCCTGATCACGCTGCACCAGGTCAAGGGACTCGAATTTCCGGTTGTCTTCATTGCCGGGATGGAGGAGGGGTTGCTGCCGCACCTGCGAGCGCTCGAAGAAGGCGACAGCGGCGTTGCCGAGGAACGCCGGCTGACCTACGTCGGCGTCACGCGTGCCCAGCGACGCCTCTACCTGCTCCACGCGTTCCGCCGCCATCTGTACGGCACGCCGCAGCTGGCCGAGGCGTCGCGTTTCCTCGGCGACCTGCCCGCTGAGCTGCTCGACATCATTCGCCGTCCCGGCGCCGGCTCGCCGTCGCCGCCGCGCACGCCCGGTGCGGTCCGCGCTGCCGTCCATGCGCACGCTGTGCGCCCCAATCCGGTCGAGCTGGCGCCGCAGCGTTACCGCGAGGGCATGCGCGTCGCCCATCCCAAGCTGGGCGAGGGCAGCATCCTGAAGAGCACCATGACCCGCTCCGGCGAAGAGGTGGTGATCAGGTTCGACACAGCCGGGGTGAAGATCTTCGCGGTCGCCGACTCGGCGATCTACCCGGTCCTCGACCCGTGAGCGACGAACCGACGACCCCGGCCGAGGCGCGGGCGCGGGCGCAGGAGCTGCGCGCCCAACTCGAGCATCACGGACACCGCTACTACGTGCTCGACGACCCCGAGATCTCCGACGCCGAGTACGACCGGTTGTTCCGCGACCTGGTCGACCTCGAGACCGAATTCCCCGGGCTGCAGTCGCCCGACTCACCCACCCAGCGGGTGGGCGGGGCGCCGCTGGACAGCTTCACCAAGGTGCGCCACCGCAGCCAGATGCTGTCCCTGGGCAACGCTTTCTCCGCAGCCGAGGTGGAGGCGTTCTTCCGCCGCGCTGAACGCGGCGCCGGCCCGGTCGACGCGTTCGTCTGCGAGTTGAAGATCGACGGCCTGGCCATCTCGCTGACCTATCGCGACGGCATGATGGTGCGCGCCGCGACCAGGGGCGACGGGGTCGAGGGCGAGGACGTGACCGCCAACGTGCGCACCATCCGCAGCGTACCCATGCGCCTGCGCGACGTCGATGCTGCTCTGCCATCCGAGTTCGAGGTGCGCGGCGAGGTGTACATGTCCAAGGCGCGGTTTGCCGCCTACAACGCCCAGCTCGAGGAGGCGGGCAAGCCAGGCTACGCCAACCCGCGGAGCGCGGCAGCGGGCGCGGTGCGGCAGCTCGACCCCAATGTCACCGCCAAGCGCGGCCTGTCGACCTTCATGTACCAGCTGGAGCCGGCGGCGCGGGTGCCCTCTCAGGCCGCCACTCTCGACCTGCTCGAGTCGATGGGGTTCCGCGTCAACCCGCACCGGCACGTTGCCGCCTCCCTCGACGAGGTGCTCGCGTACATCGAGCACTGGTCGGAGAAACGGCACGGGCTTGACTACGAGACCGACGGTGTCGTCATCAAGGTGTCGTCGCTGGTGCAGCAGGACGAGCTCGGCAAGGTCTCCCGCTCGCCACGATGGGCGATCGCCTACAAGTTCCCACCGGAGGAGGTGGAGACCGAGGTGCTCGACATCGCGGTCCAGGTCGGTCGCACCGGCGCGGTGACGCCGGTCGCCCATCTTCGGCCGGTGCTCGTCGCCGGGTCGACGGTGCGCCGCGCCACGCTGCACAACGAGGATGAGGTTGCCCGCAAGGACGTCCGCATCGGCGACACGGTG
>CATPCA010000220.1 GCA_955652545.1 Candidatus Dormiibacterota bacterium | reverse complement strand
CGTCCCGATCGCAACCATGCCCAGCTGGATGCAGGCATTCGCGAACAACCAGCCGGTGACACTGGTCATCAACGCAATGCGCTCCTTGGCGCTGGGGGGGTCGCAACCTCTGTTTCCCGGGCTGTGGGAGGCGCTGGCCTGACTGGCGGGGATCCTGATCGTCTTCGCGCCGCTGGCGGTGCGGGCCTACCGTCGCGCGTGACCGACGGCTGAGACGGCTCTGGCTATATAGCCGTCAAGTTATTGACGGCTGAGCCTGGCGGGTGCGGGGGCGCGGCGCGTCGACGTTGGTCAAGTCGCTGTCCCAGCCCAGCAGTTCCGCCGCGCCATCGTACGTGGTCCTGAAGAAATCGAGGATCGCCTGCCGGGGATCTGCCTGCGAGCGGACTGCGTCGTACGGCAACAAGAACTCGCCCACGCCGGCGTCCCACGCGGCCGCCTCGGGTCGCACAGGTTTGTCCTCGAGGCCGGGAGTTGGCGGGTATGCGTACGCGTAGAACGCCGCGTAGTGAGCATGTTCATCGCCCGGCCACCATCCTGCGCAGATCTGCTCCGCATCGCCGCCAACGCGCGTGATGATGCCGGCACCGGGAGGTGGCTCCACGCGTTTGCCCGAGAAGCGCGTGAGCGCGAGATCGAAAGATCCCCAGAAGAAGTGTACGGGTGTGGTGCGCCCCCGAAAGGCGGCGTGGTGCTCCTTGGTGACGAGATCGACCATCGAGAGCACGCGATAGAAGCGCGACGCGTGCCCGGCATCGTAGGTCTCATGCGTGCGGTCATCGGGAAACGGGATCGGGTTGGAAACCTCGGACGGCAGGACGGAGATGGCCACGGCCACGTCCAGGCGCTGCAGTGCACGCATCACGTCGTGATAGAAATCGGCGACGGGACCGCCCAGCGGACGGCGCTCCACGCCACCATCGCTGCTGCGGATCACCAACACGTGATCGACGAGGTCGAGCTCGGCATCGATCGAACGCAGTCCGACGGGCATCGTCGATGTGTTCAGCCCGCGCGCCGTCACATACAGGGGGACGTTGGCCCACTCCGGTTCGAACGGGCTGAGCGCCAGACGCAACTTGCCGATCACCTGGGTGTACATGTGGAGCGTGTCGCGCGTGTCGCGCCACTCGTCGTAGGGAAGGGGCGGCCATTCGGTTGCCATTTCGGAGGTCTCCCGGCACATACGTTCGCTGCATCCTGACGGTGCCTGACGGCACCCGAGTCACCGCGCTATCGTATCGAGCGCCCGGATGAAGCTCATGGGGGGATCGACCATGGCCTGGAAGCTCGACGGCACCTACTTCGAGAACTGCAACTGCGAATGGGTCTGCCCGTGCACCGTGACCAGCCTGGTGGCCCCGGCCACCCAGGAGCGCTGCCAGGTGGTCCTGGTCTACCACGTTGGGGCTGGCGAGATCGAGGGCGCCGACGTCAGCGGTCTGACCGTGGCCGTCGTCGCCGACACGCCGCGCCAGATGACCGACGGCGACTGGAACCTCGGCCTGATCGTCGACGACAAAGCGTCGCAGGACCAGGCTGACCGCCTGGCCGCGGTCTTCTCCGGTCAGAAGGGAGGCCCGATGGCGGCCCTGGCGCCGCTGGTGGGCAAGGTGCTAGGCGTTGAGCGGGCCACGATGGAGTACAGCGACCAGGGGTTGCGGCATTCCGTCCGGATCGGGGAGTCGGTCCGCATCGAGGTCGAGGACTTCGTTCCTCCCGGCCTCGGCGGAGACACTCCAAGCCGGCTTGTCGGCGTCTTCCACCCCTCGAGCACCACGCTGACCATCGCCAAGCCGGTCAGCTCGCAGATCAGCGCCTTCGGGATGGAGTTCCACAACGAAGGTCGCAGCGCGTTCTCGGCGCCGTTCGCATGGCAGGGGTAGACGCGCCCGCGCAACGCTCGTCGTTGGTCCGCGTCACGCCGGAGGCCTCAGCCCTCTTCCTGCTGGCGGCCGCCGTCTGGGTCGTGGTCATCTGGCTAGCGATGAGCATGGGTTCCATGCCTGGAACGATGGGCCTGGGCGTCGGTCCGTTCGTCGGCGTGTGGGCCCTGATGATGGCCGCGATGATGCTGCCCGCGGTGGCCCCGGTCGCCGCCGCCTACTCACGCTCATTCAGGGAGCGCCGGTCGCAACGGCTGATCGTCTTCGCATCCGGCTACCTGCTGGTCTGGGCGAGCTCAGGGCTGGTTGCTTACGCTGCGGCTCTGTTGGTTGACCGGCTGACCGGCATCAGCACCACGACCGCGCGTGTCGTCGCCGCGGTTGCGCTGCTCGGCTTTGCCGGGTACCAGTTGACCCCACTCAAGCGGATGTGTCTGGATCACTGCCGCTCGCCGCTGTCGCAACTGTTGCACTACGCAGCATTTCGCGGTCGATCGCGCGACCTCCGGGTCGGGCTGCACCACGGGGCTTTCTGTCTTGGCTGCTGCTGGGCGTTGATGGTGTTGCTGATCGTCCTCGGGACCATGAACGTGTTCATCATGCTCGGCCTCTCAGGCTTCGTGGTCCTCGAGAAGTACAGCGTCCACGGGGAGCTGATCTCGCGCCTCGGAGCGGCAGCGGCCGTCGCGCTCGCCGTGGTTGCGTTGACCGTGCCACAGGCCGGGCTCGGGGTCGGGCCAGCGATGATGAACTGAGTACGGCATCGAAGGAGGCCCTTCGTGGCTGAACCGGTGCGGTGGCGGGTGGCGGGCTCGTACTTCGAAGCCTGCAACTGCGAAGCCGTGTGCCCCTGCCGGCGACACGGCGATGCCATGGGCGGTCGCTCCACGTACGGCGTCTGTGACTTCGCACTATCCTGGCTGATCACCGACGGTGAATACGGCGGCCTCAATCTCTCCCAGCGGCAGGTCGTGATGGCCGGGTCGTATGACGACGACGAACTCCATCAGCCGTGGCGCGTTGCTCTGTACATCGACGACCACGCAGAACGGGCGCAACACAATGCGCTGTCCGAAATCTTCCTTGGCCGTGCAGGTGGCGGGACCCTGCGCAACTTCGCATCGAACATCGGCGAGGTCTACGCCGTCCGCGCCGCCCGGATGCTGCTGACCCATTCGCGCGGTTACGAACGCATCGAAGCCGAGGACTACGTGCGCGTCTCTGCCCTGCGCCCTGCCGACATGGTTGGGCCGGTGAGCTGTGCGATTCCCGGCCACGACCACCCCGGGACCGAGCTTGTCACCGGTGACTTCCAGGTCAGCGACGTCCCCCTGCGCTGGGAGGTCACGGGGCGGTGCGGCTTCGCAACCCAGTTTGCGTATGGATCAGATGATTGAGCCGAAGGCCCTGCGTCTTGACCCCTTCGGCGAACCGTCCCGCTGGCTAGACTCGACGTCTCATGCCGTGGGAGACCAGTGTCGACGCCGCGGCGGCTCGGACGGCGCTCGCGGACGTGCTCCCGCAACTGACCGCACTGATCCGTTCGGTGCGCAACCCTGCAGCGCCGGCAGTGGGCGAGTGGAACGCAGGCGACGTCGCCGTGCATCTCGTCAACGTCTGGGAAGCGCTGCCGGCCCTGGCCCGAGGTGATCTGGAATCTCCACTGCACGAGTTGAGCGACCTCGCCGACCTCACCACCGCGATGGTGGGCAGCGAGGCGGATCGTGATCTGGGAACGGCGGCCGCCCGCATCGAAGCGGCGGCGTCGGCCTACCTCGCCACTCCGGTCCCGGACAACGGCCCGCGCCCGTGGCTGATCCGGGGCACCGCGCTCCCCGCGTCCGCCTTCGCCTGCCACCTGCTCAACGAGTCGCTGGTGCACGGATATGACATCGCGCATGCAGAGGGACGGCGTTGGCAGATCGAGCCTGCGCACGCCAGCCTGGCGATCATGGGCTTCGCCTTTCCGGCGCTCTCGGTCCTCGACCCGCGTGCCGCGGTCGATCAGCGTCACGCCGCTGGAGTGAGGGCCTGCTTCGACATCCGCGTCCGCGGGACCGGCCGGGCATACCTCGTCTTCGACGACGGGGCCGTGACCATCGAGCCGCCGTCGAGCAGGCAGGTCGACTGCCACATCTCTGCCGAGCCGACCACCCTGTTCCTCCTGTTCTGGTCGCGTACCAGTCAGTGGCCCGGAGCGCT
>CATPCA010000219.1 GCA_955652545.1 Candidatus Dormiibacterota bacterium | reverse complement strand
TTTCAGAGCTTCAACCTCTTCCCCCACATGACGGCCCTTGCCAACCTGGTCGAGGCCCCGATGAGGGTGAAGCGCGAGTCGAGGGCTGTCGCCGAGGAGCGCGGACGCAGACTTCTCGACCGGGTTGGCCTCGCTGACAAGATCCATGCTTACCCCAGGCAGCTCTCCGGTGGCCAGCAGCAGCGTGTCGCGATCGCGCGGGCGCTGGCCATGCAGCCCAAGCTGATGCTCTTCGACGAACCCACCTCGGCGCTCGACCCGGAGCTCGTTGGCGAGGTCCTCGACGTCATGCGCGACCTCGCCAAGGATGGCATGACCATGATCGTCGTCACCCACGAGATCGGCTTCGCCCGGGAGGTGGGTGACGCGCTCGTATTCATGGATGGCGGCGTCGTGGTCGAGGCCGGCGCTCCCCGCGCGATCCTCGCCGATCCCCAGCAGGAACGGACCAAGACGTTCCTGGCAACGGTGCTCTAGCGGCATGGCTGATGGGCGCCGCGATGTCTGACACAGCAGTCGTCTGCGGCGCCAGCGGTGGCCTCGGTCCCGCGGTGCTCGCTGCGCTCGCCGCCGGCCACTCGCGCGTCGTCGGCGTTGCGTCGGAGCGCAGCTCGCCGGCCGATCT
Organism: Candidatus Dormiibacterota bacterium; assembly: GCA_955652545.1. Next base: position 4,188 of record CATPCA010000219.1, on the reverse strand, counting down.
CGAGGCGATCTCGCCGACCACCCACTGGGAGCGCGCGGATCTCACCGATCCCGCCGCGGTCGAGGACCTCTGGGCCAGGTTGGACCGGCTGGATGGCGACGTCGACAGCGTCGTCAACCTCACGGGGGGTTTCCGCGGCGGCACGGTGATCGACTCAACACCCGACGACGTGCGCGCCATGTTCTCGCTCAACCTCGAGGCCACGTGGTGGTCGTGTCGCGCCGCGGCGACCCGGATGAGCAACAACGGCCGCGGCAGCATCGTCAACGTTGCCTCACGCTCCGCGCTGGTCGGCGGCGGTGGCACGGCGGCGTACGCCGTCGCCAAGTCGGCGGTGCTGCGATTGACCGAGGTCCTGAGCGCGGAGTTGAAGTCGCGGGGAGTGCGCGTCAACGCCATCGTCCCCGCCGTGATCGACACGCCTGCCAACCGCACCTGGATGAACGCTGCCGACCTCGCCAAGGCGGTCGCCCCGAAGCGCCTCGCTTCCGTGATCGCCTATCTCTGCAGCGACGAGGCCGACGCGGTAACCGGAGCTGCAGTTCCTGCATATGGCAGCTTCTGACCGAGCGCCGGCGATCACACCGGAGGTTGCCTACCGGGCGTTGAAGACGCACCCGGGCTGGGTGGTCGAACGCGATCGCCTTCGTCGCGACTTCCGCCTCGCCTCGTTCAAGGACGCGATGGAGTTGATCGTTCGTGTCGCCGCCGTTGCCGAGGCCGAGAAGCACCACCCCAACATCCGCCTGCACGAATGGTGCTTCGTCGAGCTGGAGGTGTACTCGCACATCAGCGGCGGCCTCACCACCCGCGACGTGGACCTGGCCATCGCCATCGACGCCGCCGTCGACGGGGATACCCCGGCGACCTGAGCGCACGCGTCAGGTCTTCGTCTTCTTTGCCTTGGCCGGCTTGGCAGCCTTCGGTGGCAACCCTTTCGCGTAGGCATACGACCGTGTCACCCACGACTCGATGGCGTCACCGGCAACCATGGTCGGGGGAGCGACGACGTACTCACGCATCGGCCGTCCGGGCATCGGCTCGAACGTCTTCGCGCCCTTGAGGGCCAGCAGCGCCGTGCGATCGGCGTCGCCGAGGCGAACGATCAAGCTGTCCCCGAACAGGCTCATGAACATGTTGCCGCCGACCACCAGGGACGGGTAGCCGAACATCGGCCGCTGGGTGGCCTCGGGCGCCAGCCCGGCGAGGGCACGGAACCGCTCCACCAGGGCGGGCGGCGACTTGTCGAACGACGGCATGGCCCGAGGCATGATGCGGTGCAGCGTAGCCGGTCATCATGTTGCGCATGTGGCGATGTGCGCGGCGGCCGGCGGGATGACCGTCGTCGCTCAGCGCGTGCGCGTCGGGCGTGTCCCCGTGCTGTTGCTGATACTCGCCACCGCCACGGTCGGACGGGTCGCCTTGGGAGCGCCCGCGCCCGCCGCGTCGGCGCCGGCCGCGCTGCTGTTCAGCGCCGTGCTGATCGGCGGCGCCGCCGCGTCCAAGCCTGACCTCGGCCGAACCGGGTGGCGCGGTGTGGCTCTCGGGGTCGGCGGCGGTGTCGCCCTGGTGGCGGTGTCGCTGGTGGGGCTGCCGGCGCTCGCGCTGGGCCCGCGCGCGACGTCAGAGACGCTGCTGTGGTGGGTGCCCCTGGTGAGCCTGGTCGCGCTCAGCGAGGAGCTGGTCCTGCGCGGCGCGCTCTTCTCGGCTCTGCGCTCCGAGCACGGCGACGTGGTTGCCGTCGCGGCCACCGCGGTGCTCTTCACAGTCATCCACCTGCCGCTGTACGGTGTGGGCGCGATGCCCATCGACCTCTGCGCCGGCATCTTCCTGGGATCGCTGCGCGTTGCATCCGGCGGGGTTGCGGCACCGGCCCTGGCGCATGTCCTCGCCGACGTCGCCACCGGCTGGGTCGCCTGAGCGTCACCGCGCCGCCGGCGTGCTCCAATCGCTCAACAGCGATGTCTCCTCCTCGGTGGTGATCCCGGCGTTGCGCTCCCGGTCGAGCCCACACTGACGCTCCCAGGCGAGGGCATCGGCAGCGGTCTCCTCAATGGGACGGATGGTCAAGCCGTCGGCGAGCGACGCGGTGACATCCCAACAGCCGTACCCGGCGTATTCCGGATCGGGCAACCACAGCGGCAGCGAGCGCGGTCCCATCCAGGGATTCACGCCGCGATCAACCAGGAATTGGTTGCCAACCCACGTGAGCGCCGGCGCACTTCCCGACGCCGATGCGGTACGTGCCAGCAGCTCACCCATCGGCGCCGGCGCGCAGGTGGCGTCGTATACGCCCACCAGGCGCTGTTCGGCGGCATGGACGATCCACGCCGCCAGGTCTCCGACGTCGATCCACTGGACAGGCGTGTCCGGGTCGCCGGGACAGAGCACCTCGCCGCCCCGTGACATCCGTGCCGGCCAGTAGCCGTACCTGTCGGAGGCGTCGCCTGGTCCGACGATCAGACCTGGGCGGGGGATGAACGCCTTCTCTCCGAGTGCATCCAGGACGCACCGCTCGGCCGCCACTTTGAGCTGTCCGTAGTTGCCGGGATCCTGCTCGTCAGTCGCGTCGTCGGCGGCATGCACCAGCGTGGCGGTGGAGGTGTGTCCGGGTGTCGCCTTCTCGGCGTACACGGAGCGACTCGACACATATGTCCAGTGCGCCGCGCGCTGACCAAGTGCGCGAACCGCGGCGCGCACCTGCGTGACCGACTGGCGGGCGACGTCGACGACCGCGTCGAAGTGTAGGCCGGCGAGCGGCGCCAGCCCATCAGGCAGCGCGCGATCGATGCGCACCAAGCGCACGCCATCGGGAGGCTCGCCACTGACACCGCGCGCAGCACAGATGACGTCGTGCCCCTGGTCACGCGCGTGTGCCGCCACCGCGCGCGAGAGGAAGACGGTGCCGCCGAGGATGAGGACCTTCACGTCAGCTGCGTCCTGAAACACTGGGTGACGTACGGCAGCTCGACCTCGTTGCAACCTGCGAGACCCGGGTCGGTGTCGAGGAGGTGGCGGACGTCGGCGAGCACGGCATCACGCTCGTTCGGCGGCAGGACAATCACGTAGCTGCGCGATGCGACCAGGTCGAGAACCGCGTCGCGCGTGAGGCGAAACCGCCACGCGATGTCGCGACGTTCGAGCGGCCCGAACGGAGGCCCGACAGCGGGTTGCGGGCCGTCGCCGTCGTCATCGCCATGACGGTGCATGATGCGGCCGAGCTCGGCGACCCAATCGTGGCTCTCGTCGCGGACGTTCCAGAGCAGGCCGAAGCGGCCACCCGCGACCAGGACGCGCGCCACCTCGGGCACCGCCCGTGCCGGGTCGATCCAGTGCCAGGCCTGGGCGACGAGAACGGCGTCGACAGTGCGGTCGTGCAAAGGGATCTGCTCGGCGGTGCCGGCGAGGAGCCGGGCCTCCGGAACGCTGAGCGCAAGCTGCTCGCGCATGCCGGCGGACGGTTCCACGGCGACGACGTGGAGGCCGCGGTCACAGAGTTGACGCGTGAGCTTCCCCGTTCCTGCGCCGAGGTCGAGAACGCTGTGCGCGCCGGGCGGGAGCAGCCATTCGACCGCCTCCGCCGGGTACGGCGGGCGTCCCCGTTGGTACGCGGCCGCGGCGGCACCGAATGAGCTCGCTCGCGTTGCGCGGCGCTGATCCAGACCCACTCAGTCCCGGTGCCTGAAGGACCGCATCGCCACGCCGAGCATCACCATGCCGAAGGCGAGAAGGATGGCGACGTCGAGAAGCAATGGCACCGCGCGACCGCCGATGGTCACTGAAGCGACGCGGTCGACGAACGGCTGGGGCAGGCCCGCACCGCCGAGCACCGCGGAACGCACGGGCGCGATGCCGTACGCCACCGGGTCGAAACGGGTCAGCACAGTCATCCATGCCGGCAGCCCGGACAGTGGGAAGAGCGAACCGCTGAGGAAGAACATCGGCATCATCAGGAAGTTCATCATCACCTGGAATCCCTGCATGGTTCGCATCCGCGCCGAGACCGCCACTCCGAAGCAGGTCAGCGAGAAGGCCAGCACGAAGAGAAGTGGGATCACCTCGATGACGGAGATCACGCTGAGGTGCACGCCGATGATCGGCGCGAAGACGAGCATGACCAACCCCTGGATGGTCGCCTGGGTGGCGCCGCCCAGTGCCTTGCCCAGGGCGACGGCGGAACGGCTGATC
>CATPCA010000218.1 GCA_955652545.1 Candidatus Dormiibacterota bacterium | reverse complement strand
AGCGCCGACGCCACGCTCTTGCCACTGAACAGGATCGAATGGACCTCCTGAGCGATCGGCATCTCGACGCCGAACCGATCGGCGAGGAGCAGCGCCGCCCGCGTCGCGTTGACCCCCTCGACCACCATCTGGCTGGCGGCGATCGCCTGCTGCGGCGGGGCGCCGTGACCAATCTCCTCCCCGAGTCCGCGATTGCGTGAATGAGGGCTCATGCACGTCACCACGCAGTCGCCGAGGCCAGCCAACCCGGCAAACGTCAGCGCACGTGCGCCTGCGCGGATGCCCAGCCGAGCCATCTCCGCGATACCGCGCGTGATCAGCGCGGCCTTGCCGTTATCACCCGCACCGATCCCGTCGCAGACACCTGCGGCGAGGGCAACCACGTTCTTGAGCGCCCCGGCGAACTCGACCCCGATGACGTCGTCGCTGCTGTAAAAACGCAGAGGACCGCCGTTGCAGCCGTCGCGCACCGCCTGGGCGATATCCGCGTCATGGGTTGCCACCACCGTGGCGGCCGGTAGTCCGCGGGCCACCTCGATCGCGATGTTGGGGCCGCTCAGGGCGGCAATCGCCGTCCCGGGCGGCAACACGTCAGCGAGCACTGCTGTCATGGTGAGTCCTGTCGCCACCTCAAATCCTTTGGCGGCGCTCACGACGATGACATCGATCGCCCACGGCGCCACAGCAGAACCCATCGCGCGCATTCCATGGCTCGGCACGGCCAGGATGGCAATCTCGGCGCCGGCGAGACAGCCGTCGAGTTGGTCGTCGACCTGAACATCGGCATGCAACTCGACGCCTTGGAGGGCCCACGGATGGTGCCGGGTGGCCCGCAGCGTCGCAGCCACCGCCGGGTCGCGCGCCCACAGGCGGACGTGGCTGCCCGCCGACGTGAGGCTCTGGGCCAGCGCGGTTCCCCACGATCCCGCACCGATGACCGCGACCTGCATCAGCGGTCGCGCTCTGCGCGCGCCCTCGCCACAATGCGCATCCGCGTACCGGCGAAGCCGAAAACAGCCCGAATGCGGTTCTCCAGATAGCGGGCATACGCGAAGTGCATGAGTTCGGGATCGTTGACGAAGAGGACGATGGTGGGCGCTGGCGTGCTTGCCTGCGTTGCGTAGAGCAACTTGAGCTGCCGACCCTTGTCATGTCGCGGCGGATGCGCTAGGAAGGCATCGCGGAGCAGTGTGTTGAGTGTAGCGGTCGGGATACGGACGGCGCGAGCTGTAGCGACAGCGGCGGCGGTATCGAGCACGCGGCGCACGTTGCGCCCTTCGAGGGCTGACACAGTGAGCACAGGCACCCCGGGAATGAAATCGAACGACTCCTGCAAGGATTTCAGGAAGGACGGGTCCGCGCGCTTCTCGTGGTCGACCAGGTCCCACTTGTTGGCGATGACCACCAGCCCCTTGCCGGCGTCGACGGCGTAGCCTGCCACGTGCCGATCCTGCGCGACGACACCTTCGTTGGCATCGACCACCAGCAGGGCCACGTCGCTGCGTTCCAGTGCTCTCAGCGCGCGGAGCAGACTGTAATGCTCGACGTTGGTGTCGACAACGCCGCGACGGCGGATGCCGGCGGTGTCGACCAACCGTACGGTGCTATCGCCGTGGCTGACGATGGTGTCAACAGCGTCACGCGTTGTTCCGGGGAGTGGAGACACCAGCGCGCGCTCCTGGCCGACCAGCGCGTTGAGGAGCGACGACTTGCCAACGTTTGGCTTGCCGATGATGGCCAGACGGAGTTCGCCGGTCGCCTCCGCCGCGCCATCCTCATCAGGCTCCGGGAGCCCCTCAACGATGCGGTCGAGTAGGTCGCCCGTATCCGTGCCGACCAGCGCTGAGATCAGGGCGGGTTCACCAAGGCCGAGCCGGTACAGCTCGTGCGCGTAGTGCGGATTGTTGGGGCTATCCGCTTTGTTGCCGACGAGGATCACTGGTTTGCCGCCGCTGCGGAGGATGTTGGCGACGTCCTCGTCGAGAGCGGTGACACCTGCTCGAACATCGACGAGTTGGATGCACAGGTCGGCCTCAGCGATTGCCTGGCGAGCCTGCTGTTGAGTTCCCGCGGTCAACACCGCCAGTCCGGGGTCATCGCGGACCGACGCCGAATCGAGCCCGGCCGTGTCGACGACGGTGAAGCGCCGGCCGCCCCACTCGGTGACCCCGTACAACCGGTCGCGGGTCAGACCGGCGAGCTCATCGACGATGGCGTGGCGTTTGCCGGTGAAGCGATTGAACAGCGTCGACTTGCCCACGTTGGGGCGCCCGACGATGGCCACGATCCCGGACGGTGGACCGAGATCGCTGTCATGGCTGCGACGCCGTCGGCGCGGCCTGCCACTCGTCGCCACGGCGCGACTCACGTGGAGGACCCGTCACCCGGCGTCACCACCAGGGGCAACTGCTCGAACGGTCCACTCTCATCGGTGAGGGTGAACCCGTTGACATCGCCGGCACCCTGGGCTGTGGTGTTCACGATCACGTACACGTAGTCCACCCAGGCGTGGTCCGTGTCGAACTGCGACGGTCGCGCGGGATGATCCGGGTGGCTGTGCCAGAAGCCGACGACATCGAGGCTGCGCGCACGCGCGTCTCTGTCGGCGCGGACGATGTCGTCGGGATCGAGCAGGTAGCGGTCGCGAGACCGGTCGGTGTTGAGGTTCGTGCCCGAGGTGGCATCAACGATCTCGACGCGCCGTCCTGCGAAGCGACCGAGCAGCACACCACAGCCCTCGTCCGGATAGGCGGCCGCTCCGAGTTCGCTGATGCGTACGTGCGCACCGACAGCCAGGTCGATGTCACCCATGGTCATCGCCCGCGTCTCCCATACAGCCCACTGCTCAGGTACCGCCCGCCGCCATCGGAGAGCACCGTGACGATCACCCCGCGTTCGATGCGCCGCGCCATCTCCCGCACACCCCAAAGCGCTGCCCCACTCGAATGCCCCACGAGGATGCCCTCTTTCTCCGCGAGGCGCCGGGCGAGCTCGTATGACGGTTCGGTTGGTGCCCAAAGATTCTCGTCAGCGAGGTCCGGGTCGTAGATTCCCGGAACGATGGCGGTGGGCAGGTGCTTCATGCCCTCGAGCCCGTGCCAGGGATCCTCTGGCTGCACGGAGATGCACACCATGCCGGGGCGCTCGTGCCGCAGCCGCCGCGACACTCCGACGAACGTCCCGCAGGTGCCGAGACCGGCGACGAAGTGGGTCACCTCGCCGTTGGTCTGCTGCCAGATCTCCACGCCGGTCCCGTCATAATGCGCCTTCCAATTGCTCGGGTTGTTGTACTGGTCGGGCATGAAATACGCATCCGGGTCTGCCGCATACATCGCTCGCGCGACACGGATGGCGCCGTCGCTGCCCTCCTGGGCGTCGCTGTACACGATCTCCGCGCCGAAGGCGGTGATGGTGGTCTTGCGCTCGTCGCTGACGTTGGTGGGCATGACCAGCCGCACCCTGTAACCGAGTGCGGCGCCGATCATCGCGTACGCGATCCCGGTGTTACCGCTGGTGCTGTCGAGGACGGTGCGTT
>CATPCA010000217.1 GCA_955652545.1 Candidatus Dormiibacterota bacterium | reverse complement strand
CCGAGATGCTGCACATCTTCATCTCGGCCTCCGGCGACGACATCCGCCCCGGCGCGACAGGACGAGCCGTCCCCGGTTTTCGCGCGCGCGTCGTCGACGAGGACGGACAGGCGGCGCCCGACAATGTCGTCGGCCGCCTCCAGGTGCGCGGGCCCGTGGGCTGCCGCTACCTCTCGGATGATCGCCAGCTCCAGTACGTGCAGGACGGGTGGAACGTCACCGGCGACTCGTACGTGCGCGACCCCGACGGTTATTTCTGGTACCAGGCACGCACGGACGACATGATCATCTCGTCCGGGTACAACATCGCCGGGCCGGAGGTCGAGGGTGCGCTGCTGCGCCACGCCGACGTGGCCGAGGCGGCAGTGGTCGGCGTCCCCGACGAGAGCCGGGGAACGCTTGTCAAGGCATACGTGGTGCTGGCGCAGGGGGTTGAGGTGGGCGACGACAGCGCACATGCTCTCCAGGACTTCGTCAAGCAGCAGATCGCGCCGTACAAGTACCCGAGAGTCATCGAGTTCGTCGACACGCTGCCCCGGACGTCCACCGGCAAGCTGCAGCGCTTCCGGCTGCGCGAGCAGGGCTGACGTGGCGGACACCACCACGACGCCACGGCCGCGCATCGCCGTGGTCACAGGCGCCTCGCGCGGCATCGGGCGTGCCATCAGCCGCAACCTCGCCGAGTCCGGTCATCGGGTCATCGGCCTGGGCAGGGACCGGGAAGCCCTCGACGCACTGCTCAACGACATCCAGGGCGATGTGCGAGTGATGCGCTGCGACGTCGGCGATGAGACCGACGTCACGGATGTGTTCACGCGCATCGGCCAGGTCGACATCCTTGTCAACAACGCCGGCGTGGCGGGGTCGAACCCCATCCACAGGGTCTCCGTGTCCGAGTGGGAGGAGATGATCCGGGTCAACGCGACCGGCCCTTTCCTGTGCACGCGCGCAGCCATCGGTGGCATGCGGGCGCGCGGCTGGGGGCGCATCGTCACGGTGGCCTCCATCGCCGGGCTCGCCGGCGCTCCGTACATCGGCGCGTATGCCGCATCCAAGCACGCGGCCATCGGCCTGATGCGTGTTGTCGCCGCCGAGGTGCGGGCCACCGGTGTCACCGCCAACGCGGTGTGCCCCTCGTACGTGCGCACACCGATGACCGACCGCACCGTCGCGGGGCTCGCCGGTCGCACCGGGGCCACGGCCGTTGAGGGTGAGGCAATGCTGGTCGACATGATGGCGCTGGGACGGCTCGTCGAGCCCGAGGAGGTGGCGACCGCAGTCGCCTACCTCGTCTCATCGGCAGCCGCGGCCGTCAATGGACAGTCGATCGTCATCGACGGCGGAGGATTGATGTGAGCCCATCGCGACAGCCGGCAACCACGGGACGCACGTGGCAACACTTCACGGTGGAGGTGGCCGGCTTGGTGGCGTCGATCACCCTGAATCGCCCGGACCGCCTCAACGCACTCACGTTCGATGTGTACGCAGACCTGCGCGACCTGTTCGCCGAGCTGCCGCACCGCGATGACGTCGCCGTCGTGACCCTCACCGGCAGCGGTCGTGGCTTCTGCTCCGGTGGCGATGTCGACGAGATCATCGGGCCTCTGCTCGAGGCGGATGCGCCCAGGCGGCTGGAGTTCACCCGCATGACCTGTGCGGTCATCGAGAACATGCGCAGCTGCCCGCAGCCGATCATCGCCGCCATCAACGGGGTGGCCGCGGGTGCGGGCGCTGTGCTGGCACTGGCCGCCGACTTCCGGCTGATGGTGCCGACGGCGACGTTGCGGTTCCTCTTCACCCAGGTCGGGTTGTCGGGCGGCGACATGGGCGCCGCCTACCTGCTGCCGCGCGCTGTCGGCCTCACCCGCGCGACTGAGATCCTCATGTTCGGCGACTCGATCGATGCACAGCGTGCGTGCGACATCGGCCTGGTGAACCGCGTCGTCGAACCGGGTGCGTTGCAGGCGGAGACGGCGGCGCTGGCGCAGCGCATCGCCACCGGCCCGATCGCTGCCTACTCCGCAACCAAGCTGGCGCTCACCGCCGAACAGGACATGGACCTCAGCACGGCCCTCGCGCACGAGGCGACGAGCCAGGCGCTGCTCATGGCCGGCGACGATCACCGCGAGTTCCACACTGCGTTCAGGCAGCGGCGACCGCCGCGATGGGGCGCCCCGTGAGCGGCCCCACGCCGCACACGCTGGTCAACCCGCCGGAGCTCGGACCGACACCGGGTTTCAGCCACGGGGTGTTGGCGAGCGGCGGGCGGACGCTGTATCTGGCCGGGCAGGTCGGCAGCGACGTGACAGGAACCATCGTGACCGGTGGGATCGTGGCCCAGTTCGATGCCGCGCTGGGCCGCATCGTGGTCGCGCTGGCCGCGGCCGGTGGTTCTGCGGAGCACGTCGTCTGCATGACGCTCTCCACCACGGTGATGGCTGAGTATCGCGCCGAGCGGGCGCGGATCGGCGCCGCCTACCGGTCACACTTCGGACAGCACTTTCCAGCGATGACTCTCGTCGGGGTGGCCGAGTTGGTCGACCCCGCTGCGGTCATCGAGGTCACCGTTATCGCGGTGATCCCGGGCGCACCCGGCGGCGTTGGGTGACGACGTGAACATCGCCTGTGCGGGCGGCGGCCCCGGCGGCCTGCTGTTCGCGATCCTCGCCCGCCTGGCGGACGATGACCACGCCGTCACGGTGCTGGAACGCAACCGCGCCGACGATCCGTTCGGCTTCGGGGTGGTGTTCTCCGACGAAACCCTGGCCAACCTGCGTACCGCCGAGCCGATCACATTTGCCCGCATCGAGGCTGAGATGCGCTACTGGACCGAGATCGACATCCACATCGGCGGGCGGTGCCTGCGGTCGGGGGGGCACGGTTTCGCCGCACTGGCGCGGCGGAGGCTGCTCGCCATCCTCGCTGAGCGCGCGCTCGAGGTGGGCGTGGACATCAGGTACTCGACGCAAGCCCCGCCGATGGAGGCGTTGAGCGCCGAGCACGACCTGGTCGTGGCGGCGGACGGTGTCAACAGTCCGCTTCGCACCGCCGGCGCCGCGGCGTTCGCACCGACCCTCGAGCAGGGCAGCGCTCGCTACGTCTGGCTTGCCACCACCAGGCCGTTCGAGCGCTTCACCTTCATCTTCCGCGACACGGAGGCGGGCGTCGTCCAGGCTCATGCGTATCCGTACAGCGACGGCCTGGTGTCATTCATCGTGGAGATGGAGGAGTCGACGTGGCGCCGCACCGGGCTCGAGGATGACCCCGCCACGCAACTGGCACCGGGTGACAGCGATCCGGCGGCTCTGGCCTTCGCGGAACGCGTCTTCGCGGTCGATCTCGCCGGTCACACCGTCATCGGCAACAACTCCCGGTGGCTCCGGTTCACGACCGTGACCAACCGAACCTGGAGCAGTGGCAATGTCGTGCTGCTCGGTGACGCCGCCCATACCGCGCACTTCTCGGTGGGATCCGGCACCAAGCTCGCCATGGAGGATGCGATCGCGCTGGCGTCGGCGGTACGCGAACAGGGGTCGCTCGCCGCCGCGCTGGCCGCCTACGAGGCCGAGCGGCGACCCGCCGTCGAGAGTACGCAGCGAGCCGCACGAACCAGCCAGGAGTGGTTCGAAGGGGTGCGCCGGTACGTGCCGCTGGACCCCGAGCGCTTTGCCTTCCAACTGATGACCCGCTCCCAGCGCATCACGTATGACAACCTGCGCCTGCGCGACGCGGCATTCGTTGGTCGCAGCCTCGACTCGTTCTGGCGATCCACGCCGCAGGCGGTCCGCCCTGACGACCCCGCGACGCCTCCCCTCTTCTACCCGTTTGCACTGCGCGGCGCGCGACTGCGCAACCGCGTCGTCGTGTCCGCGATGGCGCAGTACTCCGCTGTGGACGGCGTTCCCGATGAGTGGCACCTGGTGCACCTCGGCAGCCGCGCCGTCGGCGGCGCCGGGCTGGTGATGACCGAGATGACGTGCGT
>CATPCA010000216.1 GCA_955652545.1 Candidatus Dormiibacterota bacterium | reverse complement strand
GGCTCCATCAGGCAGGAGGCGGAGCGCGGCGCCATCGCGGGTGACCAGCGCGTCGGCGGGGTTGCCGCGCGGCAGCAGGGCCACGACCTCCAGGCCGGGCGCGAGCGTCGTGGGCAGGTCCTTGGCGCTGTGCACCGCGACGTCGGCCTCTCCCTCGAGGACGGACCGCTCGATCTCGGCGGTGAACCATCCCTGTCCCTCCATCTGCTCGATGGGTGTCGACTGGTTGCGATCACCCCCGGTGGTGACGATGACCAACCGAGCGCTAGCGCCCCCACCGTCGGCCTCGAGCGCCGCGGCCGCCAGGCCGGCCTGGGCTCGTGCCAGTGCGCTGCCCCGCGTTGCCAGGCGCAGCACCGCAACCCCGGCGGCGGGGCTCACGAGGCGGCGAGGTTGGTCTCGCCGCGCTCGCCGTCAGCCTCGGCGACTGCGTCCAGGGCGAAGGCGTCGCGCAAGGTCAGCGCCACCGCCGGGTCGTCCGCGAATTCGCGCAGGTGACTGATCGGTGCGTGGAGGAGCTTGGCGACGATGCTGGTGGTGAGCTGCTGGATGCGCTCAACGGTCACCGTGTCGACGCCGGGCATCCGCGCCAGCGTGCGCTCCACCTCCTGGCGACGCAACGCCTCGGACTGGCGCACCAGCGCGCCGATGGTGGGGCCCGCCGTGTCGCGCTCGTCGATGACGGTGAGCGCGTGCACAACCTCCGCTTCGATGACCGAGGTGGCCTCGGCGAGCGCCGCCAGCCGCTGGCCATGCAACTCGCCGATGCGCCCGCCCATGGCGTCGACATCGACCAGGGTCACGCCGGGCACGCTCGCTGAGGCGGGGTCGACGTCGCGGGGAACCGCGATGTCGACGATGCCGAGCGGTCGGTGCCCCCGCGCCGCCTGCATCGAGGCGACATCGGCGGCGGTGAGGACGGGTGCGGTGCTGTTGGTGCACGAGACCACGACGTCGATGTCGCCGGCACCGGCGAGCGGGTCGGTCACCGCGACCGCGCCGGCGCCGACCTCCGCGGCGAGAGCGATCGCCGACTCGCCGCCGCGCGAGGCGACCATCACCCGCGCGCCCGCCCGGGTGAGCCGCCGGGCCGCGAGCGTGCTCATCGCGCCCGCGCCGAGCACCAGGACGCCACGTCCGTCGAGCCCGCCGGCGATCTCCCCGGCGATCTCCACGGCTGCGTCGGCGATGCTGCCCGCACGGCGTCCGATGCCGGTCTGGGTGCGCACCCGCTTGCCGGCGCTGACCGCCCGCCTCATCACGTAGTCGAGCCCCGCATCCAGCGAGCCCGCCTCACGCGCCAGCTGGCGGGCATCCCGGAACTGGCCGAGCACCTGCGCCTCGCCCACCACCATGCTCTCGAGCCCGCCGGCAACGCGGAGCATGTGACGGATCGCCTCCGCGTCGCGGAGGGCGAACAGGTGCGCGCCGATGGCACGGTCGCCGGTGGGATCGAGGTACTGGGCCAACCTGGGGCACACGTCGTCGGCCAGCTCGGTTGTCGGGCAGCTGACATAGAACTCGGTGCGGTTGCATGTCGAGAGCACGGCCGCCCCGCGCAGTCCGCAGTGCCCGACGAGGTAACGCAGCAGCGCGGTCGCCTCCGACGCCGGCACCACAGCCCGCTCTCGCACCGAGATGGGCGCGCTCCGGAAGCTGAGCCCGGCGGCGACGAGGTGCATGTGCTGACTCCTCCGATCCGGGCGGCTGCGCAGCGCCGGCAGCGAGCGTCCTGCTACGGCGAACCGACGCTCCGAGTATATGGAAAGGCCCACCCCGCCACGGTCCGCGCAGTTGCGCTCCAAACCCCGCGTCACGGGAACACCGCTAGGATCGCGGGATGTCCACGGCGCCCGCCTGATGTCTGGCGAGCCGATCTCCTCCGGTGCTGCCGACGACAAACACAAACAAGATCACCGTCCTCCCCGAATCAAAAAAAAAAAAAGGCGACCGCGCTACGGGCGCCGGCGCGGACCGGTGCCGATGGGTGACAGCTTCGTCCCCCGGCTCGGCCCATCCGGGGAGGAGCCGTTCGCGGCCATCGACGACGACGATGCGGCCGGCGTCCTGGAGCGCCCCACGTCCGAGACCCCGATCCCCGATCTCCGCTTCGTGGCGCTCGACTGCGAGACCACCGGCCAGTCGCCGCATCGCCTCGTGGAGCTTGGCGCCGTCGCCTTCACGCTGGACCGCCACGTGATGTCGTTCGAGACGCTGGTGCACAGCACGGACAGGATCAACCCCTATGCCAAGCGCATCCACGGCATCGGGCCCGAGAGCCTGGGCGGCGCGCCCCCGGTCGAGAGGGTGCTGGCCCGGTTCCAGCGCTTCTGCAGTGGTGCGGTTCTGGTGGAGCACAGCGCCGACGCCTTCGACACCCGCCTCATCGCCAGCACCATGGAGACAGCGATCGACGCTGACAACCTCGACACCAGCCGCATGGCCGGGGCCATCTGGGGCCTGCGCGACACCATCGGCCTCGAGCGGATGTGCACCGAGCTGGGGGTCCACCACCGCCGCCCCCACCACGCCCTGGCCGACGCCGAGGCCACGGCAGCCTGCTTCGTGGAACTGGTGCGGCTGGGTGGCGAGAAGTTCGGCTGGAGGACACTCGGCGACCTGCTCGCGGTGGCCCAACCACCGCCGCCGCGGGTCAATGAAGCCCCCCGCGGGAGGCGCCGCGCCGTCGAGGGTGGGGGAGGCGACCCGGCTTCGCCGGCAACGCGAAGCCGCCGCCGCCGCGGAGGACGGCGCCATCGCCGCGGCGGGTCATCGGCGCCGGCGGGACCGCCCGCAGACGTGTCGCCGGCGCCGGAGTGACGCTCAGACGGAGAACTCGGCCACCAGTGGGTAGTGATCGGACGCGAACGTCGCCTCGTGGTCCGGCCAGCGGCGCACGCCGACAACCTCGCAGCGGCGCAGTCGCGCGGCCATGATCGGGTCGGCAAACACGTAGTCGATGCGGGCCGCCGGCATCCACGTCGCGCATGTGTAGCCGCTCGCCCGCGGATGGACCCGTCGGAAACAGTCCACGTAACCGGCATCGAGCAGGCGCGACACGGTCCAGCGTTCGATGGTGCGGCCGAGCAACCTGTCGACGGTCGCATGACGCGGCAGCAGGGCCGTCAGCGGGTAGACCACGAACGGCAGAACCGGGATGCCGACGTCGAGGCGTGGATCGACGCCCGCGCGCAGCCACGCCTCCTCCGCCTCCCCACCCGCGTCCATGGGACGCGCGGTCACCAGGCCGTTGGCCTGGCGCACCAACACGCGGGCGCGGCGCAGCTCCGCCATCCGCTTGAAGAACGCGGTCGCCTCGACACCGTCGCCCGGCGCCAGCGCGTTGAAGTCACCGGCGATGAGGCGTGGCGTGCCATGCGAGTCACCAATGTCGCCGAGGACGGCATCGAGCTCGCGCAGGCGGCGTGCCTCACCCTTGCTGCGCTCACCGAAGCGCGCCGCCAGGTGCACCGAGTGCAGGTGCAGCTCCGGGATGGCGGCACTGCCGGTGACCAGCACGGTTTCGAGGTGGCTGCGCAGCATCCTGCCGCGGTGGGTATGGTTGTGCCAGCGGCGCACCCCCAACCGCGACAGCACCGCGATGTTGATGCCGGTGCCGTCACTGGCTGAGCCGACCAGCAGGCGCATGCCGAGGTCGCGTGCCAGATGCTCCGCGAACTCCGGGTTGCTCACCTCTTGGAGTGCGATCACGTCGGCGTTCAGCCGGCGAAGCACTGCCGTGATGTGCTCTTCGCGGCGCGCACCGCCGAGCAGGAGGTTGTACGTGACCACACGCAGGGATCGGGTGCGGACACGTGCTCTGCTCATGCGGGATCGCACCTACAATGCCACGCGATGGCGGACGCCGGCAGCGTTGGGCGCCTGGGAGCGATCGCCGAACTACTGTACCTGCGCGGTCGAGCCCCTGCGCTTCGGGTCGCCCTCGCACTGGTGATCGTCGTGGCCGGCTGTGCGCTGGGCGCGTACTCACTGGACATCCAGTCGCATTTCGCCGCGCAGCAACAGGGCGGACGGCTGAGCACGTTTCTCGCCCACGGCTCCACCGCGGCGACCGCCTGGACGGGCTGGGCCGCCGCCATCCTGTTCGCCGTCGCGGTGCTGCGGCTGCGACGAGGCGCCCCTGAACCCCCGGCAGGGCGCGCCCCGGTGGAGTCGCTCAGCGCCGCCCAGATGCGTGCTGGACTGGTGCGTGAATACACAGCCGTGCGCATCGGGCTCACCGTGTTGAGCGTGGTTTCTCTCACAGATGCGGCGCGCGCAGCACGGTACGTCGTCGCCGCGGCGGCCGGCGACAGCGTCGCGCGCATGTCGCTGGTGGCGACGGTGATCGAGGCGCTTGGCCTCGTCGCGGCGACGTCCGTGCTCATACTCTGGACTATCACCTTCCGCCGCCAGCTGGTGCGCGTCGGAGCGCTGCGCGATTAGAGCTCGACGCCGTCGTCAGCTGGTCCGTTCGACGACGTACTCGCAGACACGCTCCAGCGTCCCCCGCGCGGCTGACGGTTCGAAGACATCGAGCTGGGCGCGCGCCCGCTCGGCGAAGTCGTGCGCCTGTGCCTCGGCGGCTTTGATGGCGCCGGAGCTGCGCACCAGGTGGACGACGTCGTCGCAGTCGCCGTCGGTCAACGGATCACGCGCCAGCACCTCGCGCAGCGACGCGCCGATCACCGGCTCACGCAACGCAAGCATCAGCGGAAGCGTCACCGTGCCCTGGCGGAGGTCCGCACCGACCGGCTTGCCGACCTGGTCGGCTGTCGCTGTGTAGTCGAGGACGTCGTCCGCGATCTGGAACGCCATCCCGATGAGAAAACCGTATTGCCGAAGCGCCTCGGTGTGCGCCTCGTCGAGGTGCGCGACCACCGCACCGCAATAGCAACAGGTCTCCACCAACGCCGCCGTCTTGCGGGCGATCTTGCGGTGGTACTCCTCGAGTGTCTGGTCGTAGTCGCGGTGGCTGGTGAGCTGGAGCAGCTCGCCCATGCAGATGGTCATCACGGTGTTGCTGATGGCGAGGTCGATGCTGGGTTCGCCGATCGACGCGAGCAGGTTCGCCCCCTTGGCGAAGTAGTAGTCGCCGACGATGATCGCGGGGTTGGTGCCCACCGACTCATGCACGGTGGTGATGCCGCGCCGTGTCCGCGCGTTGTCGATGAGGTCGTCGTGCACCAGCGTCGCCGTGTGGATGAACTCGATGCCCATCGCGAGGTTGAAGGCGTGGTCGCGGTCAGCGTCACCGAGGCCGGAGCTGAGCAG
>CATPCA010000215.1 GCA_955652545.1 Candidatus Dormiibacterota bacterium | reverse complement strand
GCGCGGATCTGGCGGTGGTTCTCGACCTGCCCGATGGTCTGCTGGAGGCGCACCTGGAAGAGCTGGCCGCGCTGCTCGCGGAGATGGTCCGCGAGCTCGTCGACGGTCAGCGCGCGGAGGTTGTCGAGCGCGATGGCGCGCGCGGTCATGCGGTCACCTCCTCCGCCCGCTCCTCGTGCGCCTCGGCGCCGGGCTCCTCGCGGACCACGAACTTGGTGCGGATCGGCAGCTTGTGGGCGGCCAGCCGCATCGCCTCCTTGGCGACGTCGGGGGAGACACCGGACATCTCGAAGAGCATCCGTCCGGGCTTGACCACGGCCACCCAGCCCTCGGGCTGGCCCTTGCCGCTGCCCATGCGCGTCTCGGCCGGCTTCTTGGTGATGACGTGGTCGGGGAAGACACGGATCCAGATCTTGCCGCCGCGCTTGACGTGGCGGGTCATGGCACGCCGGGCGGCCTCGATCTGGCGATTGGTCATCCAGCACACGCCCATCGCCTGCAGCCCGTAGGTCCCGAACGAGATCTTGTTACCGCGCTGCGCGACGCCGCGGCGACGTCCGCGATGCATCTTGCGGTGCTTGGTCCGCTTGGGCATGAGCACGGCGCTACTCCTCCTCTGCCGTGGAGCCCGCGGGTTTGGCCGGCTTGCGCGTCACCGGCTTGCGCGCGGTGGCCGGCTTGGCTGGGGCGCGGCCGGCAGGCTTCTTGGCCGCGGCCGGGGCCTTGCGCTTGGACGCCAGCTTCTGCACCTTCTCGGTGTCGTCGGGAATCTCGCCGGCGGCGACGGCGTCGTCATCCGCGTCGGTGTCGGCGTCCGTGTCGGTGTCGGTCTCCTCGGCCTCGGCCACCTCCCCGGTCGCATCGACGCCGACCGGGACCGGCGATTCCTCGACAACCACCGCAGCGACGGGCTCGGCGGGTTCGGCGACGGCAGTGGCCGCCGCGGCGCGGCTCCGCGCCGGCGTCTCGACAGCGGCGGCGGGAGCGCGCTCGAGCGACTCCGTGCTCTCGTCGTCCGATTCGCGCACCGCGGTGCCGCTGATCGGCTCGCCGGTGGCCGTGACGAAGTCACCCTTGTAGATCCACGCCTGGACGCCGATGCGCCCGAACGTGGTGCGGGCCTCCGACTGGCCGTAGTCGATGTTGGCCCGCAGCGTATGCAGCGGCACGCGGCCGCCGCGATCCCACTCGCGGCGCGACATCTCGGCGCCGCCGAGCCGGCCACTGACCTGGATCTTGACGCCCTTGGCGCCGGCACGCATCGAGCGCAACAGCGTCTGCTTGAGCGCGCGCCGGAACGCGATGCGCTTCTCCAGCTGCGAGGCCACGTTCTCGGCAACCAGCTTGGCGTCGAGCTCGGGCGTCTTGATCTCGTGGATGGTGACGCGCACCTTCTTGCCGGTGATCTTCTCGAGCTCGTCGCGCAGCGCGTCGACCGACGCACCCTGCTTGCCGATGACGATGCCGGGCTTGGCGGTCTGGATGGTCACGGTCAGCTCGTTGCCACGGCGCTCGGTCTCGATTCGCGCCACGCCGGCGTTGCGCAGGCGGCCGCCGATCAGCCGGCGGATGGCGATGTCCTCATGCAGGAGCGCGGTGTAGTCCTTGTCGGCGTACCAGCGCGCGTCCCAGTTGCGGTACACGCCCAGGCGGAAGCCGATGGGGTGGACTTTCTGACCCATTAGTTGCTCTCTCCCTCGCCGGCATCCTTGGCCGGCTCGTTCGCTGTGTCTGTCGCCACGCTGGTGTCCGGCGCCTCGGCGGCGCTGTCGTCGACCACGGCCTGCACCGCCGTGTCCTCGACCTCGGCCGGTGCGGCGGCGGCCGGCTTGGCGGCGCCGCGACGGCGGCGTGGAGTGGTCGGCTGCGCTGCGGGTGCTGCCGGGGCCGGGCGGGCGGCGCCACCACGACGGCGCCGGGACGCGGGCGCCTCGCGCGACGGACCGGCGGACGGCGCGGTCACCACGGTGCGCGGCATCCGGATCTTGGAGCGGACCCGCTTCTGTGGCGTGGGCACGTCGTCGGTGACGAAGGCGCGCAGGTGCGCCGTGCGCTTGAAGATGCTGCCCGCCATGCCCCGCGGTTTGGGCCGGAAGCGCTTGATGATCGCCGCCGCCTCCACCTCGACCCGGGCCACGCGCAGCGTGGAGACGTCGAGATTGTAGTTGTGCTCGGCGTTGGCGGCTGCCGACTTGATCACGTTGGCGACGTCGTGGGCAGCGGCGCGCGGCGTGAAGCGCAGGATCACCAGCGCCTCGGCGACGGGCAGGCCCTCGACGGTGGCGGTCACCAGGCGCGCTTTGCGCGCGGTGGTGCGGATCCATTTGGCGGTTGCGACGACTTCCATTTCCTCGGCTTGCCTACTTGAGCGACGCGCTGCGTTCGGTGTGGTGGCCGTGGCCGCGGTAGCGGCGGGTGGCGGCGAACTCACCGAGCTTGTGGCCGACCATCGTCTCGGTGATGAACACGGGCACGTGCTTGCGCCCGTCGTGGACGGCGATGGTGTGGCCGACCATGTCGGGGAACACATCGCTGCGCCGCGACCACGTCTTGATGATCCGCTTCTCGCGGCTGGCGTTGAGCTGCTGCACCTTCTTGAGGAGGTGGTCATCGCAGAACGGACCTTTCTTCAGGGAACGGCTCATCTCTCTACTTCTTGCGACGTCGCACGATCATGCGATCGGTCGACTTGTTGTGACGGGTGCGATAGCCGAGCGCCGGCTTGCCCCATGG
>CATPCA010000214.1 GCA_955652545.1 Candidatus Dormiibacterota bacterium | reverse complement strand
ATGACGAAGCCGACGAAGAGGTCAATGCCGGTCCACAGGCCGCCGCCGGCCACGTGGTAGAACATCAGCGCCCACTGCCAGTTGGCGGCGATGGAGACGACCAGGAAGACGAGGATGGCTCCCACGATGGGGAGCCCACGAACTGGGACGATCTCGATGGCCCGGCGCGGCGCGGCGCTCGGCTGCGCGGAGGGCAGCCCCTCGTAGGTCATGACGGCCACTGAGCGATCCTCCCTCTCGCATCCGGCGCGGCCATGGGTCGCGGTCGCGGTCGATTTTCCACATTCTCAGACACTGTGGGGAGGCTCGGTGGCGCACGTTCTGCCGCCGCGGGGGCAGCGGTTGCCCCCGCGTCCCCTCCATCTGTCAGGTGGTGGTGCCGCCGGTGAGCGGAGGGCTCAGTGGAGTGAGGAGCGGCTGCCGCTGCGCCTCCGCCGGGCTCGGCTCGCGGTAATCGGCCTCGTTGAGCTTGCCCACCGTCGACTGTCCCACTGCCGCGGCGACCAGTGAGCCGATGGCCACGACGACCAGGTTGACGAGGATGGCGACGAACCCGATGTAGATCTTGCCGCCGTAGCCGAAGTCGTGGAGGCTGGAGACGAACTTCTCCTGGATGAGCGCCCAGGTGCCGACGCCCATGCCCGCCGCCCAGCCGGCGACCATCGCCCAGACGTTGAGACGCTTGATGTAGAGCGCCACGATCAGTGCGGGCAGGGCGTTGATCATCCACACGCCGCCGGCGGTCTGGTAGTTGATGATGTCGGTGGTCGGCAGCACCAGGATGAAGATCAGCGCGGCCACCTTGACGAGCAACGAGACGACCTTGCTGACCGTCGCCTCCTCGCGGCGGCTCATCGCGGGATGGATGAACTCGCGCCAGATGTTGCGGCTGAACAGGTTGGCGGCCGCGATCGACATCACCGCCGCCGGCACCAGCGCACCGACAGCGATGGCGGCGAATGCCACGCCGGTGAACCAGCTGGGAAACATCTTCTGGAAGAGGTCCGCGATGGCGCTGTTGTTGCCGAACTCCGCGGTGGGCTTGATCCCGGCGGCGATGGCCATGAAGCCGAGCAGGCCGATCAGCCCGAGCAAGAACGAGTACGCCGGCAGGAACGAGGCGTTGCGCTTGATGGTGCGCTGGCCCTTGGCACTGAACACGCCCACCAGCGAGTGGGGGTACAGGAAGAGCGCCAGCGCCGAGCCCAGCGCGATGCTGCTGTAGGCGTTGAACAGCGACGGCTGGATCACGTCGGGCTTCCTCTTGGCCACCGGCAACAGCGTGTTGGCGTGCTCGACCTTGTTGAAGATGCTGCCGAAGCCGCCGAGCTTGTAGGGGATGTAGACGATCGCGACGATCACCACCAGCCAGATCAGCACGTCCTTGACGACCGCGATGAGTGCGGGGGCGCGCAGCCCGCTCACGTAGGTGAACACCGCCAGCACGACGAAGGCCACCACCAGGGCGATCTCCGGGCTGATGCCCATGTTGGCCAGCACCACCTTGATGCCGAAGATCTGCAGGGCGATGTACGGCATGGTGGCGAGGATGCCGGTGAGCGCGATGAGCAGCGCGAAGAAGCGGCTGTCGAAGCGGTCGCGCACGTAGTCCGAGCCGGTGATGTAGCCCTTGTTGCGTGACACCTGCCATAACCGCGGCATGGTGAGGAAGACCAGCGGATAGATGAGGATGGTGTAGGGCAGGGCGAAGAGGCCGTAGGCGCCGAGGCCGAAGACCACGCCGGGGACCGCGACGAAGGTGTAGGCGGTGTAGAGGTCACCGCCGAGAAGGAACCAGGTCACGATGGTGCCGAAGCCGCGGCCGGCCAGCCCCCACTCCTCGAGGTTGTTGAGGTCGGCGCGCCGCCACCGGGCGGCCCCGAAGCCGATGACCGCCACCACCAGACCGATGACGGCGACGATGATCAGCTCGTCCCAGTGGGTCATGGCTCGTCCCCGGCGCGATCGAGGAAGTACACCAGGCCGGTGATCGCCACCCCCGCGACCACCCAGGCGAACTGATACCAGATGAAGAACGGGATCCCCGCCAGCCGCGGTTCGGCATGCGCGTAGAGCGTCGGGAAGAGCAGCGCGGCGAACGGCACGATGAGCAGGACGCGAGCCCAGCGGCCTCGCCGTCCGGGAGCTGGTTGCTCCGACATGGTTCGCTAGCCTACGCCGTGGAGCTGCCCCCGCGTGCGGTGACGCGATGAACGCCCGACACCCCGAGCGCCGAAGCCGTCGAGTCCGCGGGGTCCGCTATACAGGCTGCAATGACGCGCCTCACGCCCGCTCGGCTGACCCGCCTGGCAGGGCGCTCGTGGTGGCAGCCATCCGCGGTCCTGATGATCGCCGCCGCCGCCCTTGGTCTTGCGCTCCTGGTGCCTCGACTGTTCAGCGATCCCGTCGGCGTCGATCCCTACGTCCTCCGCCTCGGGGGGGTCGCGACGGCACTGGCCGCAGCGTCGCTGGTGTGGGGGCGCTTGCGCGCGTCGCGACCGATCCTGCTCGCCGTCGCCGCGATGACAGTCTCGTTCAGTGTGTTCGCGGGCGGTCCGCAGTGGATCGAGAACATCTCCGGCAGCCGCTTCGACTTCAACACCCAGGTGCTGCTCTCGTCGGCGGCCCAGGCCGTGCTGACCATCGCGCTGGCGGTGCT
>CATPCA010000213.1 GCA_955652545.1 Candidatus Dormiibacterota bacterium | reverse complement strand
GGGCGCGCAGCACGTCGACGATCGCACCACGGGTGATGATGTCGCAGGCGAGGTGGACGTTGCAAAGCGGCATGCCGATCAGCCGCGCACCGTCGACGACGGCGTTGACGTTGCTCATGTGCAGGGCACGTTCGAATGCCTCCAGCCGCGCAGTGACGGCCAGCTCGGCGGTCTCGTGCGGAATGCCCTCGGCGCTCATCTGGTCGACCTGGCGATGGATCACCTCGGCCATCCGGGTGCGCGCGCGGTCGCCGAGCGGGTGATGCGCGATCACCGCGTCGAAGCCGTTCTATTGCGCCCAGAGAACCTCGGCGAGGCTGATGTCGACGCCGAAGAGCACCCGATGCACATCGACAGCGGATTCGACGTACACCTGCGAGTCCGCGGGCACCGAGTCGAGAGCCGCGAGCTCCGCCGACCAGTCGAGGATGTCCTGCAGGTTCACGCCGCGATTCTAGGCGGCGTCGACGGCTCGCCCGGTCAGACGCATCGACTCGCATCGGCACTCGAGCCGGGGCGGTGGAAACCAACATGCACGCCGTCCGGCTTCACCGACACACACTCCAGCGCCTGCGACAGTGTCAGCAGGATCGGGTTGGCGGCGAAGAGCCTGGCGAAGTTGATCGTCGTCGACGGGGCCGGGTCGAGACGCTCGCCGAGCCACTGCGGCAGTCCGAGCTGACCGACGGCGAAGTCCACAGCCTGCGCCGTGATCTGCGGCGAGCCACTCGGGTCGCTGAAGATCAGTTGGTTGCGGGCCACGGGGGTGACGCCGAACGGCCCCAGGCTCGACTGCGCCGACAACACCAGCAGACCATCGCGGATGCGGACCTGGGGATTGCGGAATCGGTCAGGGGACGGGTTGCGTGCCAGCACGATGACGGTGAGGTCCTGCTCGCTGAGAGTGACCACGGCATGTTCACCCGTGATCAGCTGAGCACCCGCGTCGCCGGCGAGCGCCGCGGCGATCAGCGCGACGTCGCTCCCGTGCGAGGTCCCGCTGGGCGGGGGACCGAGGTTGGGATCGGCAAGCGCACGGAAGCCCTCGACGGCGGCGAAGATCGCAACGGCGGCCAGGAGCACCAGCCCGAGGCAGCAGCCTCGGACCAGCCCCACCTGAGCGGAGCGCGACGTCCGTGTCGCATTCATCCGCTCCCGATCATGACGGCTCCCTGGTGATCAGGCCGCGCTCGCCGGGAATGAGCGTCAGCCGGCGGCGCCCCCGGAAGGGCCTGTCCCCCCAGGTCAGCTGAAACTGGCGATTGTGCAACCAGCGCTTGGAGAGGTCGTGGTGATGGCGGGACGCCCGGTGCCCGGACTGCCCCGGGTAGAGGATGCCGGTGCAGCCGCTGTCCCAGTTGCCGACGTCGAGCACCTGCCGCCACGAGGGCGCCATCACGCGCGTGGCGAAGTCCAGCCCGGGCCGGTGGGCTGTCGCCATCACAGTGTCGACGTCGCCGCCGACACGGATGGACGGCGCGTTCAGCAGGCGGCCGAGCAACGGACGCACCGCCAGCGGATGGCGCAGACGAATGGCGTGGGCGCGGCCCCAGCGCCAGCGTCGCTGCCCGCCGAGCGTGCGGGTCAGGTCGGCGACGGCGTCCTCCAGTGCCAGCTCGGCCACCTCGGGCCAGGTCGTCTGGCCGTCGAGCAGCGACTCGTCGCCGGCCGCCCAGCTCTCCACGAGCATCGGTGTGGCGCGCCCGATGAAATTCCCCGGGTACTCGAAGAGCGGGTGCGTGAGCGTGACCCCTGCCGCGATGCCCCAGTCGTCACCGCACAGCGGGCGCAGCGCGTGCTCTGCCAACCGCACCATGAACGCCTCGTACACCGTCGGTTCGATCTTCTCTGGGGCCATGTGCCCGTCCCATGCCACCAGGCGTTGGCGCATCGCCTCGGCAAGTGGTGCGCTGCAACTCACCCCGGCAAGCAACCCGGACACCTCAGCGGCCGGCGGTGACAGCTGGTCGAGCTGGATCGTCCGCATCCGCTCAGCGTCCATGGCCTTGCCGGCGAGCAGCTGATGGAGGCGGCGGGCGCGGTAGCCGGCCATGTAGTCGTCGGCGATGTAGTGCGGGAACCCCTCGCCGACGATGCGATTGTTGGCGGTGATCACCAGGCCCTCGGGCGGGTCCAGCTGCTGGGGCACCTCGTCGATGTCCAGGAATCGTCGCCAGCGCAGGTCGCCTTCCCAGCCGGGCATCGGCAGACCGGTGGGCGCCCGGCGCCGCACCGGGACGCGGCCGTGGCAGAAGTAGCCGATGTGCCCCTCGACGTCCGCGTACACGCAGTTCTGCGAGGGGGCGTCGAGTCCCGCGAACGCGTCGCGGAAGGAGTCCCAGTCAGAGGCGCGCTGCACCTCGAGCAGGGACTGGCTGGCGTTGGCGGGGGTCAGCGCGGTCCATTGCAGTGCGAGGCCGAGCCAGCGGCCGCTGTCGGGGTCGTCGCAACGCTCCACCACGGGACCGTGGCGGGTGATCACCACCTCCTCGACGTCGTCGGACCCGTCCTTGACCTTGATCACCTCCCGGACGGCGCGGGAATCGGCCCAGCCGTTCTCGGTGCGGTAGCGCGACGCGCCGCGCGAGTCGAACTGCTCGACGATGAGGTCCTGGGCGTCGACGAATGAGTTGGTATAACCCCAGGCGATGTGACGGTTGTGGCCGATCACCGGGAAGGGATGGCCGGCGAACGTGACCCCGGTGGTCTCGAAGTCGTCGCCGGCGCGGATGTGGGCGGCGAACCAGATCGACGGCACGGTCGGCTCGAGGTGGGGGTCGTTGCAGAGCAGCGGACGTCCGTTGGCGGTCAGGCTCGGCGACACCGCCCATGCGTTGCTCGCCCCGACCGAGCTGGGCAGCCAGGCCGCGGCCGCCCGATACAGGTCGAGGAGTTCGACGCCGGCTTGGGGGCCGGCCTGGCGGGCGGTGTCGGCGAGGATGGTGGGGTTGCTCCGCGGGTAGACGAGGTGGAGCCGCGCAGCCACCTCGGGTCCGACGGCGCTCAGGAGCCGCAGGCGCTGCAGCTCGGCATCCCAGTTGCAGCTGAGGCCCAGAGCCAGCAGCTTGGCGCAGGCGATGCTGTCGACCGGCTGCCACGGCTCCGGCCGCAACCGCAGCAGCGTGAACTCGATCGGCAGCCGGCGGCGTCCGCTGATCACCGAGTTCACCCCAGCCGCGTACGCCGCCAGCATGACCAGCGTCTCGCCGCCGAGCAGCTCGGCCTCCTCGGCGGCAATGCGGCGCAACCCGACCCGGCGCAGGAAGCGATCGGCGGGGAGCGCCTGCGGGCCCGCGATCTCGCTGATCCGGCCGGAGGCGACGCGGCGGTTGAGGTCGAGCTGCCAGAGGCGCTCCTGGGCGTGCACCAGGCCCATCGCGAACGCCGCGTCCTCCATCGAGGCGGCGTCGACGTGGGCCACACCGCGGGCGTCGCGAACCACCGCGGCCGGTGCGCGAAGCCCGTCCGCGACGAGGCGTCCGCGGGTGCGCGGCAGCGGCGCGCGCAACACACTGAACGCCGTCCCAGCGACGACGGCGAGAACCGCCACCACAACTATGAGGGCGATGAGCATCCGGCTCTCCTGTGCGGAATCGGGCCGGATCGTAGCCGCTGGGGTGGCCACCGGCGCCTGTCGAGTCCGTACACTCGCACGCCTGATGGGCCACCGCACCCCGCTCTACGACCGTCACGTGGCCGCGGGCGCACGGATGGTGGACTTCGCGGGCTACGACATGCCCCTCCAATACAGCGGTATCCGCGACGAGCACATCGCCGTGCGCCAGCGCGCCGGTGTCTTCGACGTCAGCCACATGGGCGAGGTCACCGTCACCGGCGCGTCCGCCGCCGACTTCGTCCAGCGGTTGGTGACCAACGACGTCAGCCGGCTGGTGCCGAACCAGCTGCTGTACTCGGTGATGTGCAACGAGAACGGAGGCATCGTCGACGACGTCATCGTCATGCGCGGCGCCGAGGACAACCATTTCATCATCGTCGTCAACGCGTCGACGCGCGAGAAGGACGTCGTCTGGATACGCGAGCTGTCCGGGTCCGATGTCGACATCGACGACCGCAGCGACCAGCTCGCTCTCATCGCAGTGCAGGGGCCGCGTGCCGCCGACGTCCTCGAGCCGCTGGCACGCATGGACGATGGCGGTCCTGCGCTGCGCGAGCTGCGCCCGTTCTTTGCCACCGGGCTGTCGCTGGCGGGTGTGACCGATGCTCAGTTCCAGCGCATCTCGCGCACCGGCTACACGGGTGAGGACGGCTTCGAGATCTACATCGACGCGCACCGTGCCGGGCAGGTGTGGGACGCCATCATCGAGGCCGGCGCTGCAAGCGGCCTGGTTCCCGCGGGCCTGGGCGCACGCGACACCCTGCGGCTCGAGGCGGGGCTGCGGCTCTACGGACAGGACATGGACGACGACACCGATCCGTACAGCTGCGGCCTCGGCTGGACTGTGAAGCTCGACAAGGGCGACTTCGTCGGCGCTGACACCCTGCGCAGGCTGCGCGAATCGCCGCCGCATCGCTTCGTCGGACTCCGGCTCGGTCCGCGCACCATCGCGCGCCACGGTCAGCCGGTGCTCCAGGACGGACGGCAGGTCGGCGTGGTCACCAGCGGCACCTTCGGGTTCACCGTGGGGACTGCCGTCGCCACCGCGTCCGTCGAGCCTGACTTCGACAAGGACGGCGACGTCGCCGTCGACATTCGCGGAACCGCGGCGGCGGCTGAGGTGGTGCCGTTGCCTTTTTACAAGCGTCCCAAGGGAGATGGTTGAGTGCCTGACCTCAGCGAGTACCGCTTCACCAAGAGCCACGAATGGGTGCATGTCGAAGGCGGCGTCGCCACGGTCGGCATCAGCGACCACGCCCAGTCCGAGCTCGGCGACGTCATCTTCATCGAACTTCCCGCCGTCGGCACGGTGTTCAAGGCAGGCGACAAGTTCGGCACCATCGAGTCGGTCAAGGCTGCCAGCGACCTCTACACCCCGGTGGGCGGCACGGTGACGGCGGTCAACGACCAGCTCTCCGAGTCACCGGAGCGCGTCAACGCCGACCCATACGGCGAGGGTTGGATGCTGCGCCTCAACAACGTCGACGAAGCCGGCGCCGACCTGCTCGACGAGGCCGGTTACAAAGCGATCGGTGGCTGAGCGCGCCACGGAGTGCGGCCCTAAGCTGGCGGAATGGCCAACCGTCTCACGCGGACACCGGCGCAGCCAGTTCCGCAGCTGCCCGGTCTGGTGCGGTTGTTGATCCCGCTTGCCGACCTCTTCATGATCGCGATGATCTCGCGGCCGTCGACCGGCTCTCTGCGCAACACCTGGGTGACGCCCGCGACACGCTGGCTGACCTCTGTCGCCGCGCTGCTCGCGCTCGTCGCGGTGATCACGCTGCGGCCCGAGCAGGCGTGGCTGGCGGTCACCGTGGTGGTGGTGCTGGCATTCGTCATCGCCGGCTGCGCAGCCGTGGCGCTGGTTGCCTTCTCCCAGGACCGCGCGCTTCGCTGACGTCGGTGCCAGCCTTCGAGGATCGCCCGGAGACCGCGCGCGGGCGCTGGGCCTACCAGGCGCTGATTGCGATCCATACGCTGATCCGGCGTGATCTCGCGGCCGTGGAGCGACTCGCGGCAGCCGTCCTCGACGGGCTTCCCACACCCGGACTGCATGAGCAGCTCGAGGCGCTGAAGAGCGACAGCACGCTCTGGCAGCTCCAGGTGAGTTGCCTGCGCCACTGCGGCTTCGTCCACCTGCACCATCACATGGAGGACATCGAATTCTTCCGCGAGCTCGAGGAGACCAACCCGGCGGTCCGACCCATCGTCGAGCGGCTGCGGGCCG
>CATPCA010000212.1 GCA_955652545.1 Candidatus Dormiibacterota bacterium | reverse complement strand
TCGGTGCAATGGTGGGCGTCGACTGAGGTGGATCCCAGCAATCGCGAGGGCGGTGCGTGGGCCGCCGGCGGGATGTCGCAGGACGCCGCCGGCAACGTCTACGTGAGCACGGGAAACAGCAACCACACAACACCCGGCGACCAGTACGACTATAGCGACGGCGTGATCAAGCTCAATCCCAACTCGGTCACGCCGGGTGCGCCGCTGGACTTCTTCGCCCCGAGCAATTGGGCCACCGACAACGGGGGTGACGTCGACCTCGGCTCGACGACGCCCCTGCAGCTGCCCAACAACCGAGTCTTCATCGTCGGCAAGAGCGGCATCGGCTACCTGCTCAACGCAGCCAGCCTCGGCCATGTGGGCGGACAGATGAAGGCACACCGCGTCTGCAATGCAACCAACGACGCGGTGTTCGGCAGCCTCGCCTATGCCAATGGAGTGGCGTACGTCAGCTGCAACGACGGGCTCACCGCGGTGGCGGTCAGCAGCACCGACTTCGCGGTCAGCTGGCACAACGGCAGCAACGTCGTCGACCATCCCCCCACCGTCGCCGGCGGCCTGATCTGGGCGATCACGCCGGACGGCGGCACCCTGCTTGGCTTCAACACCAGCGGTCAGAAGGTGCAGAGCTTCCCCATCGGATCCTCGACCCATTTCGCCACACCAACCGCTGCCAACGGCCAGCTGTATGTGGCCGCCGACACGGTCGTCAGGGCTTTCGGCGGCTGCGGCGGCCCCCCGCTGGCGGGGGACTTCACCGGAGATGGCAACGCCGACGTGGTCTCGGTCGGTGGGGGCGGAACGTGCGTCCTGCCCTCGAATGGAAGCTCGTCTTTCACAACGCCGACGGTATGGTCGCACGTGCCCTTCTTCGGCTCGCGAGCCACGCTGGCCGCCGACGTCTCCGGTGACGGCAAGTCGGATCTCGTTGCGGTGAACGACACCACCGCCTGGGTGCTGAAGAGTACGGGCTCCGCGTTCTTGCCGCCCCAGCAGTGGTCGGGGGTGCCTTTCTTCGGCACGCGGGCAACACTCGCCGGCGACCTCAACAATGACGGCAAGGCTGACCTCATCGCGGTCGACAACAGCCAGACGTGGGTGATGATCAGCGACGGTAACGGGCACTTCTCGGCTCCGCGGCAGTGGTCCGGTACCGCCTTCTACGGCAGCCGGGCAACGCTCGCGGCCGATGTCAACGGCGACGGGCGCACGGACCTCATCGCCGTCAACGATTCGACCACCTGGGTGATGCTCAACACCGGGTCGGGCTTCTCGGCCCCCAGGGAGTGGTCGAACATCCCCTTCTTCGGGAGCCGGGCCACGCTGGCGGGCAAGGTCACCACCGATGGGGGCGCCGACCTTGTGGCCGTCGGCGATACCGGCACCTGGGTCATGACCAGCAACGGCTCGCGCTTCTCCGCCCCGCAGCAGTGGCATTCGGGTGCCTTCTTCGGCCTGGTCGCCACTCTCGGTGGCGACGTGAACCACGACGGCAGGATGGACCTCATCGCCGTGAACCCGATGGACACCTGGGTGATGCTCGACGCGGGAGGATCCGCCTTCGGCACTCCCAGTCAGTGGTGGAACGGATACCCGTAGGGAGGGTGCCGCCGCTGCGCAACTTCCTCGGCCGACCGACGCATCCCACTCAGCGAACGCCCACTCCACAGGCTCGCGAGGTCGGCGCCTGCGTTGTGTGCGGCAGCACTGCTCCACCAGTGGTCAATGAAGTCCTCTGGCGCTCCCTCATCGACGAATGGGGGCTCTCGGAGTCGGAGGCCGCATCGGTGAATCGCCGCGAGGGCCAGCAATGTCCGCAGTGCGGCGCCGCGCTACGCTCGGCAGCGTTGGCGCTGGCGATCCTTCGTCACGTCGGCTGGCCGGGGACATTCGAGGGGTGGACGTCGTCGAGCGCGCCACTGCGGATCCTCGAGATCAATCGGGCGGGGCAACTGACACCGTGGCTCGACCGCATCGACGGACACCTGCTTGTCGAGCATCCCGACGTCGACATGCATTCACTCTCCTTCCGCGACGGTGGTTGGGACCTCGTCGTGCATTCGGACACGCTCGAGCATGTCGACGATCCGGTCCGCGCCCTGGCCGAGTGCCGGCGGATCCTCGCACCCGGCGGCGCACTGTGTTTCACCATTCCGATCATCCCGACCCGCCTGACGCGCCGTCGAGACGGGCTGCCACCGAGCCATCACGGATCGGAGAGCGATCCCGCCTACCTGGTGGTCACCGAATACGGCGCCGACTTCTGGACGCAGGTGCTCGACGCCGGCTTCACGACACTCCGGGTCGACGCGCTGCAGTGGCCCGATGCGATTGCGCTCACGGCCGCCTGCACGTGACCTCAATCAGCCAGGCGACGAAGCCGGGCCGGGTGGCGGGTATTGCGACAGGATCAGCGGCGGCCGCGGCTGCTGAGTGAAGTCGAAATCGTTGGCAAGATCACCCAAGATGGGCACTGTCTCACGAACAGTTGGCCGCGGATCCGGACGGCCGTCGGTGGCAGGATCGAGCCGGGCGCCACCCAGGAACACGTCCTCGATGAATTTCACATACGCGTCCTGGCTGTAGACGGCGTGGTCGACGTACCCCTGACGAGCGTACGGGCTGATCACGATCCCCGGGACTCGCAATCCGTAGCCGTTCTGGTCAACCGTCGGCGGCACCACGTGGTCGTAGAAGCCACCCCAGTCGTCCCAGCTCAGGAAGATCGCGGTGCTGTTCCAGTCGGGCCCCTGCATTGCCGCGTTGATGAGGCCGGTCGTCCATGCCTGGCCGGCTGACACCAGCGCGCTGGGGTGCTCGCTGTCCGCGTCGGACGGGGTGACCCAGGAGACCGCAGGAAGGGTCCCCTCCTTCGCCGCGGCGAAGTAGTTCGACGTGTCGGTGATGTTCGATACCTGGCCATCCTGTTTGACTGTGTCGAACTGCGGCAGCGGGTTCCAGATGCCCGGGGTTTTCGCGTTCTGCGCAACCGCGGGACACGTCACGGCAGAGCTGTCTGCGCAATCCGGCTGCGTCCCGCCCTCGACGTAGTATCTCCAAGGCACATTGTTCTTGTGCAGCAGATAGGTCAGGTCGGTCCACGCATAGTCCGGTGGGTTAGGTGGGTTGGGGATTCCGAACCCTGGATTCGGTGGGTTGGCCGGCTGATCAAGAGAGTTGTGGCAGCTGAAAGGATCAGACGACGTGCAGCGCGCCGACCACTCCGACACCATGAACAGGTGCTGCGGCAGGCTCCACGAGGCGTTGGGCTCGAACATGTGGTCCTGGAGGACGTAGTTGCCGGCGTACGCCCAGTAGTTGGGGATCTCGCGCGCGTCGTGGTACCCCATCACGTCGGGCGGACCACTTGCTGTGCAGCTGGGATTGACGGAGTTGACGCAGCTCGCCACCCCCCGAGCCTGGGTGACAAAACCGTCCATGCGTCCGCCGTTGATGTCCGCGCTCGCGGCAGCAGCACCGTGAGGTCCTCCCACGTTGGCGTCAGCATGAAAGTGGAACGGGAAAACACATCGTCGCATGGCAGGATCCGGAAGGCAGATCGTGAACTTCCCCTCCGAAGCGGGCAATCCATCTGCGCCGGGGTAGGTGCCGAAGTATTGGTCGAACGATCGGTTCTCCTGCATGATGATGATGATGTGCTTGATCTTCTGCATGCCTGTTGCAATGGTGGGTGCAGGAGGCAGCACGCTCGTGCAGGATGACGCGACGACCGCCACAGGGGCCAACGTCGCCACAAACCTGCTGAGGCGGCGCGTCCGGAGCACGGCGCCATGATATCGAAGCGCTCAGTCGGAGCAGTCGTCAGCGGTCAGTGCGTACCGTAGAACGGGCCGTTGCTGACCGCCAGCTGGGGTGGGCCGAAGGTGTCGTTGTTCAGGTTGTTCTCCACCCAGATGCTGTTGACGTTGACAGCAAGCAATGAGGAATGACCAATGCCGTCCAGGTCCGCGACATACGTGCCCACGCTCCCATAGAACGGCACGCCACCGACGGCCTGCTGCGGCCCGCCGAAGATGTCGTTGCCAGTGTCCTTTTCGATCCAGATGTCCGTGGTGTTGACGGCGACGGCTGAGGCGTGGCCAGCGCCATCGATGTCGGCCACATACGTGCCGACGTTGCCAAAGAAGGGCCCATGTGTCGCACCAAGCTGAGGCGGACCCAAGGTGTTGTTCCCGAGGTTCTTCTCCAGCCAGATACTCGAGTCGCTGACCCCGACGGCGGACACGCCGTGCGTGGTGCCGTCCAACTTTGCGAAGTGAACCGATTGTGGCGCCAAGGAAGGTCGCGGGATGCCCGCAGTCTGGCGGAGGAGATTGATGTCGAACGGGAGTTGCGCCACCTTGATAAATCGGTATTCGAACTGCCCGGCGGGGAAGCTGAAGGTGAGAAGCGGTTGGGCCGGGACGGCGTTGTTGACCTCGCTCATCGCTACCAGCGGATTGCCGCCGTGGAAGCCCCAGCAGATCACGTTGTCAGCGCCACTGTTGT
>CATPCA010000211.1 GCA_955652545.1 Candidatus Dormiibacterota bacterium | reverse complement strand
TGGTCGACGTGCTGGATGCTCTCGGCAGTGCTCCACCACGGCTGGTGGTGTGCGAACATCACCGCGCCCGCTCGCTGCCGGAGCGCATCGGCGGCCTCGCCGTGGCCCGCCGCGCCCGGTACGGCATCACGGATCTGAGCATCCTGCGACCGGCCGACATGGAGGTGGGCACACGGTGAGTGAGCGGATCGCGCTCTACCCGGGGAGCTTCGACCCGATGACGCGTGGCCACCTCGACATCCTCGACCGCGCCTGCCTGATCTTCGACCGCGTCGTGATCGCGGTGCTCGAGAACCCCGCCAAGTCGCCGCTGTTCACCACCGAGGAGAGGGTCGAGCTGATTCGTGCGTCCATCGACGGCGGTGGTCGTGTCGAGGTGGGCACCTTCAACGGGCTGACCGTGGACTACGCGGCGGAGGTGGGCGCGATCGCCATCGTGCGCGGGCTGCGGGTGACCAGCGACTTCGAGAATGAGTTCCAGATGACCCTGATGAACCGTCGCCTCAACCCGGACATCCACACCGTCTTCCTGATGACGTCGTTCAGCAACGTCTTCATCTCCTCGTCGATCATCAAAGAGGTGTTCCGCCTCGGTGGCACAATCGACGACGCCGTGCCGCCGCCCTGCGCCGCGGCGCTGCGTCGCAAGTTCCCCCAGCCCGGAGAGAGATGAGCCAGACGCCTCCGCCGGCGACGGATGACTCGGGAACTGTGCTCGACATCATCGACACCCTCGAGGAGCTGGTGGGTGGCGCGCGCCGGCTGCCGTTCACGCCCAGCGTGGTGGTCAACGAAGACGAGATTCTCGAGCTTGTCGACCGCATCCGGGTCGCGCTTCCCGACGATCTGACCACCGCGCGACACACGGTCGACGAGCGCGACGAGATGCTCGACCGCGCCGCGCGCGAGGCCGCCGAGCTGACCGCTCGCGCAGAGGAGGAGGCAGTACGGCGGGTCCGCGAAGCGCAGGCCCAGGCTGCAGCGCTCGTCGACGAGCACGCCATCGTCCTCACCGCCACCGCCAAGGCTGATGAGCTGGTCGCCGACGCGCAGGCACAGGCCGCGTCGCAACGGGCCGCCGCCGACGACTACGCGCACGAGGTGATGCAGCGTCTTGAAGACCAGTTGGAGCGCTGGCTCGGCACCGTCCGCGAAGGAATGCAGTCACTGCCACAGAAAGCACCACCAGGGCGGCGGCGCAAGCGCTGAGCCGCGTCGGGCGTGATGGCGGTCACGGAGGAACTCCGCCTATACTGCGCCAAGGTGCTTCGCGACATTTCGCGCGCCCACACTTCCGGAGACCCCATGCCGCTCCCCAAACAACGAACCTCAAAGCGTCGGCGCAACATGCGCCGGTCCCACCACCGGCTGGACATCCCAGCACTCAACCCATGCCCGCAATGCCGTCAACCCCGTCTGTCGCACCGCATCTGTCCGAACTGCGGGCAATACAGCGGCCGCGAGGTCATCGTCACCGAGTGAGCCGCGCGGCGCTGTCAGAGCGTCCGCGACCCCTGGCCACGTGACCCACATCGGCCTCTGCTTCCCCGGCCAGGGCAGCCAGGCCGCCGGGATGGCCCAAGGCCTGCTCGACGAGCCACTCGCCATTCGCCTCCTCGACGTTGCGCGTTCGGACGGTCTCGATCTCGCGCCGGCCCTGAACGGGTCCGACGACGAGCTGCGGCCCACCCAGATCGCTCAGCCGGCGCTGACGCTGGTGGAGCTCGTGCTGGCCGCCGGGTTGCCCGCCGACCTCGACGTCGTCGGAGTCGCCGGCCACTCGGTGGGGGAGTACGCCGCGGTGAGTGTTGCCGGCGCCTACGCTCCCGAGGACGTGATGCGACTGGTGATCCAACGGGGACGTGAGATGGCCTCGATGACCGAGGGCACCATGGCGGCGGTTCTCGGGCTCGATGCGGCGGTGGTTGAGGGTGCCTGCTCAGAGGTTCGCGATGGCGGCGAGGTCGTCGTGGTCGCCAACCTGAACGCTCCCGGGCAGACGGTGATCAGCGGAACCGCTACCGGCGTGGAGCTGGCCGCGGCGCTGGCTCGCGATCGCGGCGCCCGCCGGGTGGTCACCCTCAACGTCAGCGGTGCCTTCCATTCGCCGTTGATGGCCCCGGCCGCGGAGCGCTTCGCCGCCGTGATCGACGCCGCCCCTCGCCACGAGCTGCACCTTCCGGTGGTCTGCAATGTCGACGGTGCCACCGTCGAGCATGCGGCCGACCTGCCCGCGCGCATGGCGGCGCAGCTCGACCGCCCGGTGCGCTGGATGGACTGTGTCGCCGGCCTGGTGAACCTCGGCGCGGAGTGGATCGTGGAGGTGGGCCCTGGGTCGGTGTTGACTGCACTCACCCGGCGCATCGCGCCCACCATCACCGCCGCATCGGTCAGCGACCTTGCCGGCGCCGCCGGTCTGTCGATGTCGCGGACGGCCCCGGCATGACGCCTGCACCGCTGCAGGGGAAGGTTGCACTGGTGACCGGTGCGTCGCGCGGTATCGGGCGCGCCTGCGCGGTGGCTCTCGCCGAGGCAGGCGCCGCTGTTGCCGTCGGGTACAGCGCCAACCCGGAGGCAGCGGAGGAGGTTGCCGGGCTGATCCGGTCGGCGGGAGTGGGTTGCATCACCCTCGGCTCCGACCTCGCCGACCCGGCAGCGCCGGGGGTGCTTGTCGAGCGCACCGTCGCCGAGCTGGGGTCGGTCGACATCGTCGTCAACAACGCCGGGATCACCCGCGACAACCTTGCCGTCCGCATCAGTGACGCCGACTGGGATGCGGTGATCGCGGTCGATCTGAGCGCGGCGTTCCGCATCTGTCGCGCCGCGCTGCGCCCGATGTTGCGGCGCCGCGATGGTCGGATCATCAACATCTCGAGCGTCGCCGGCGTCATGGGCAACCCCGGACAGGCCAACTATTCGGCAGCCAAGGCCGGCTTGATCGGGCTCACCAAGGCGCTGTGCCGCGAGGTCGGGTCGCGCGGGATCACCGTCAACGCCGTCGCCCCCGGTTTCATCGCCACCGACATGACCGCCGGCCTCACCGGCGACACCCTCGCAACGGCCACCGCGGCGGTGCCCCTGGGACGGCTCGGCACCGTCGACGAGGTGGCCGCCGCTGTTCGCTTCCTCGCCCTCCCCGAGGCGGCGTACATCACCGGCCACGTCCTGCACGTGGACGGTGGGCTCGCCGCCTGACCATCACATCATTGGAGACATCCGTGTCAGCAGACGAAACCGGGCCGGAACCCCGCCCCCAGGAGGCGGCGGCACGACCCACCCGCCGGCCGCGGCGGAGGCGACCTGCCAAGCAGCCGCCCGAGGAGAGCGGGACGGGCCCCTCCGCCGCCGCCTCCGCCCCCGCATTTATCGACGGCGCGTCAGGTCCCTTGGCCTGGCGCCCCACCACCGAGGGCCCCGACGCTATCGTTGCAACCAACCAGGCAGGCTCCCCCGTCCCGCCCATAGAAGGAAACAGCACTGATGGCAGACCTCAGCTTCGACCGGTTCAAGGCGATCGTCGTCAGCCAGCTCGGCGCGGAGCCGGACCAGGTGACACCGGAGGCGTCGTTCGTCGAGGACCTCAACGCGGACTCGCTGGACCTCGTCGAGCTGATCATGGCGTTCGAGGAGGAGTACAAGATGCAGATCTCCGACGAGGACGCCGAGAAGATCGGGACGGTGGGACAGGCCTGGGACTACATCCAGGAGAAGGTGGGGGCAGCCTTCTAGCCGCCTCCGCGCCAGCAGCGCCAACCGCGATCCCCGCCGCGGCACCGTCCCCGCCCCTGGCGGAACCGGCCGCTCCGGTGCCCGCAGTATCCCCGGATGCCGACGCGTCGGCGCTCCCCCGGCCCCGCCGCGGTCGCGAGGGCGTGGCCGCTCCCCTGGACGGGCTGAGCGCTGAGGAGATCGCGGGCTTCGAAGCCCTGCAGGAGCGCATCGGCGTGCGCTTTCGCCGCGTCGAGCTGCTCCGCGAGGCGATGACCCACGCGTCCTGGAACAACGAGCGCGGCGAGCCCAGTGGACCGGGGCACGACAATGAACGCCTCGAGTACCTCGGCGACGCGGTTCTCGAGCTGGTCGTCGGCGAGTACCTCTTCCGCCGCTTCCCCAGCTACGACGAGGGCCAGCTGACCCAG
>CATPCA010000210.1 GCA_955652545.1 Candidatus Dormiibacterota bacterium | reverse complement strand
GATCCAGATCTACCTGACCAACGTGATCATCTTCGGCCTGTGGTACTGGGAGCTCGACGGTGGTGGACCGGCGCGGCGCCTTTCCCCGAATCCGCGGCTGCCCGACTTCCTCTACCCGCAGATGAGCAACCCCGACCGCGCGCCGCACGGCTGGCGACCTCACTTCCTCGATTACCTCTATGTGTCGCTCACCAACGCAACGGCGTTCAGCCCCACCGACACAATGCCGTTGACGCACCTGGCCAAGGTCCTCATGGGCCTGCAGTCGGTCGCCTCGCTGCTGACGATCGCGCTGGTGGCGGGTCGCGCGGTCAACATCCTCAACTGAGCCGATGAGCCAGCGCTACGAGAGCGGCGAGAAGTTCCTCCGCGTCATCCAGCTCTTCCAACGACTCTCCGACACCCAGACGGGGCTCACCACCCGCCAGCTCGCCGACCAGCTCGAGGTGACCACCCGGACGGTGCAGCGCTACCTCAGCACCCTGCGCGACAGCGCCGGCATCGACATCGAGGAGATCGACGGCCGCTTTCGCATCGGCTCGCGCAGCCGTCTGCCCGCCATGCAGCTCGACCACTACCAGGCGACTGAGCTCCTGCTCGCCGTCCGCGCCATGCAACAGATGCGCTCCGAGCAGGAGCCGGCGCTGATCGGCGCCCTGGCGCAACTGGCCCGCGCGTTGAGCGTGCCCGTGGTGACCCGCTACCTGCAGGGGCTGATCGCCGCCGCCGAGAGGCGGCCCGCCAGTGGCGAGCGCCATGAGGTCGAGCGGGTGGTCGTCGACGGTTTCGTGCTGCGCCGCTGCGTCGAGGTCACGTATCGCGACGTGGAGGGGCGTGAGACGCGGCGCGTGCTGCGACCGTACTTTCTCGAGCCACGCGCCGAGAGCCGGACGCTGTACATCTTCGCCCACGACGACCTCTCCGACGAGGTGCGCCCGTTCCGCATCGATCGCGTCCAGTCGGCGCGGCTCCTGACCGAGACCTTCGCGGTTCCGGACGACTTTGACATCGACGCGGTGGTGAGCGGATCCTGGGGCATCTGGCAGGCGCCGGGGCAGGACGATGTCCACCTTCGCTTCGACCGCGCCATCGCCGAGCGTGCCCGCGAAGCGCTCGGCCATCGCGTTGCCGAGGTGAAGGAGCGTGACGATGGCGACATCGATGTCCATATCCGGGTGGCCAGCGAGGTCGAGATGCGCTCGTGGGTGCTTGGTTGGGGCGGCTCCGTCGAGGTCATCGCTCCACCGTCCCTGCGTCAGCACATCGCG
Source organism: Candidatus Dormiibacterota bacterium (assembly GCA_955652545.1). The sequence continues at coordinate 1,520 of CATPCA010000210.1, read as the reverse complement.
GCGACGCTGCGCCGCGGGGCCACTCGATACCCGACGGGCGCCACAATACCGCCGACCGTCCCACCGGGAGGCAATCAGTGAGCGTCGCAGCCAACGCCGTCGCGGATCGCATCCACGAGGTTCTCGCCGGGCTGCGCACCGAGCTGCGTCACGTGTCGCTCGACATCCACTCGCACCCGGAGACGGCCTTCGCGGAGACGCGCGCCTGCGCGACGCTGTGCGGGCTGCTCAAGTCGCAGGGCTTCGAGGTACGCCGCGACGTGTCGGGCATGGCCACGGCCTTCGTCGCTGACGCACACAGCGGCGAGGGCGGTCCGCGCGTGGCCTTCGTGTGCGAGTACGACGCCTTGCGAGGCCTGGGGCATGCCTGCGGACACAACCTCATTGGGACGGCGTCCGCCGCCGCCGGCATCTCCCTGCTCCGTGCGCTGCATGACAGCGGCATCGCGGGGAACGTGCGCGTGGTCGGCAGCCCGGCGGAGGAGGGCGGCGGCGGCAAGATCCCGCTGGTCGACGACGGCGTCTTCGATGATTGCGATGCCGCATTGATCCTTCATCCCACCGACCGCACCATGGCGGTGATGTGGGCGCTGGCCTGCACCAACTGGCGATGGACGTTCACCGGCCGCGCCGCTCACGCGGCGGGCGACCCCGACAAGGGGTTGAACGCGCTCGACGCCTTCGTGCATGCGTACAACGGCGTCTCACTGTGGCGCCAGCAGCTGCGCGATGGCGCACGGGTGCACGGCTTCATCGCGGAGGGAGGGACCGCTCCGAACATCATCCCGGAGCGCACCAGCGGCGAGTTCATCACCAGGGCTCGCGATGCTGCGTATCTCGATGAGATGAACGTCCGCTTCCGTGCCATCTTCGAGGCCGCCGCGGCTGCGACCGGATGCTCGGTGGAGCTCGTCGAAGAGAGCACCTACAAGGACCTGCGCAGCAACCCGGTTCTCGCCCAGCGCGCCCACAAGCATCTCGAGGAGGTCGGGTTGGCGCCCGCCGTGGCCACGCCGTGGGAGCGGGTCGGCTCCACCGACGTCGGTGACCTCTCCTACGCGTGCCCGACCATCCATCCCGAGGTGGCGATCACACACGAAGGCGTGTTCTGTCACACCCACGAATTCCGTGAGGCGGCGGCCACCGAGGCCGCCCATGACGTGATGCTCAGCGGCGCGGCGGCCCTGGCTCTGACCGGCGCCGACGTCGTCACCGACCCGGCGATCCGCGACGCGGTGCGAGCGTCCTTTGCCGCCGAGCCATGGCACCGGCGGCAATGGCGGGGCTCCGGCGCCTGACGCGCCGTCAGAGGTTTGTCAGGCACGGCCGTCGGGTACCTTCTGAGCATGTCCGAGAAAGTCGTCAAATCCGACCAGGAGTGGCGTGAGCAGCTCACGCCTGAGCAGTACGCGGTTCTGCGCCGCGGCGCCACCGAACGAGCCGGCACCGGCCAGTACGTTCATGTCAAGTCCACCGGGCAGTACCTCTGCGCGGGGTGCGGCGCCGAGCTGTTCGACTCG
>CATPCA010000209.1 GCA_955652545.1 Candidatus Dormiibacterota bacterium | reverse complement strand
TGCGTTCTCCAGCTCCGGTCTCAACCACAACGACATCAGCCCGTGGCTTGGCTCAGAGCTGTCCATCGCAATCCCGGCATCGGCGCTTTCGTCGTTGACGCCGAGTGCGGGAGTCTCGTCGTCCGGCTCGCCTGATATCACCGTCCTCATCGCCAGCAAGGACGATGCCAAAGCCCAGGCAGCACTCGACAAGTTCAGGACCGGCCCCGTCGGTCGCGCCGACCAATGGACGACGAGCGCGCACGACGGCGTCACGGTGACGTCGGCCACTGGCCATGGCTCTGGCGGCGCCTACGCGATCGCCAACCACACGGTGATCTTTGCGAGCAACGCCGGGGCCGCCGGCGCGGTGATCGACACCGCGCACGGCAAACGCGCCAACCTGCTGTCATCCGACACCTTCAAGACGGTCGAGTCCCAGCTGCCCACCGACCGGCTGGGCCTCATCTACGTGGACGTCCCGGCGTTGGTGCGACAGCTCGCGTCATCAGTGGGGTCGGCGGCCGGTGGCCAATCTCAGCTGAGCGCGGCGCAGGCGTATGGCGGGCTCGGGGTTGCGCTGATGGCTCGCTCCGACGGAGTCGAGCTCGACGGCACCGAGAACTACAACGCGTCCAAGCTCACAGCGGACCAGCGAGCGCAACTCGGAATCGCTCCCCACACCAACGGAAGCCTTGCCTTTGTCCCGAGGACGGCGCTGGGGATGTTCGCGCTCACCGGTCTGCAGCAGACGCTGAAGAGCGTGCTCACGACGGTGGCGCCGGCCGGCTCGGCGATCGACTCAACGCTACAGCAGTTCGGCGTCACGGGTTCTGCCGGCATCATCACTCACCTCAGCGGCGATGCCGGCGTCGAGGTCGACCAGGGGCGCGGGCAGACGCCGCCAACGGGTGCGCTGCTGTTCGACACCGACTCGACGATTGCCGCGCAGACCTTTCTCGACAACCTCATGTCCTCCATCTGCCGGCAGTCCACCGCGTGTGATCCGTCGCAGGTCACCAGGCAGGTCGACAACGGGGTGACGATTTCGTCGGTCCCGGTGTCAGCCGCCGGCGGCAGTGGAGTGCAGCCCTCGTGGGCTGTGAGCAACGGCTGGGCCATCATCGGCTCGAGCCCCGCCGAGGTGCGTGCCGTGCTCGACAGCCACGCCTCGGGGTCGACCGTCAGCACGTCCCCCAGCTACCAGGCACTGACGAGCCATGTGGGGACGAGCAACAACGGAATGCTCTATGTCGACGTCCCGGCAGTGCTGCGCGCGATCCGCACGGCTCTGCCACCCAGCGCACAGACCGCGTACGACAGCGGCGCGGCCCCATACCTCGATCACTTCGGCGCGGTGGAGCTGGCCACGCGGAACGCCTCCGACCACGTGGCGTTCACCCTGTTCGTGCAGATTCGCTGACGCCGCGAGGAAGCCACCGGAATGTCGGTGGCGGCGGGTCGGGCACACGCCTCATCCCGCGCCGCCGGCGCAGCTCCAGCTTCAGGCTCTCCTCACCGCGGGCCATCGCCCACCGGTGGTTCGCGGAGAAGGCCGGCCGCAGCAGCGGGGTGAATCGTTTCAGCAGTGGCTTCTCGACACGAATCCGCCAGTCGTAGACGACCTCCACCTCAGGTCCCTCCTGGACGAAGGTCCATCGGCCGGTGCCCACGAAATCACCGGAAGCGCGGATGGAGAAACCTTCTTCACCGACCGGTTCAATGGCGGTGAGTGTCCAGCGCAGCGTGTACGGCAGCCATCCCTTCGTCAGCAGGTCGACGACACGACCGCGGCCGTCAGCTCCGCCTGGGCTCACCTCGGTGACGTCGATGTAGACGGAGGGCCACCACGTGGACAGGGCGTCCGCGTCGCCGAGGATGTCGGCAACCTCGCGTGCCGAGCCCGGCACTCGCCAGACGGTGACGAAGTGGTAGTTACCGGCCATCAGCGACCGGACCGAACGGGAAGGTCCAGCCGCGCCGCGCGCGGCGCCGACCGCCGCGTCCAGGAGTTCGCGCGCAGGCATCCGGTGAACTGTAACCCGCGGCCGCTTACGCCGCGCGAAGCGCCACCAGGGACCACTCGTAGTACAAGGATCTGGGCGCGCCGTGGCGTGAAGTCTGGTCGACGGGCTCGCCGAACACGAGGACGCCGCGCTCGAGGTGGCCCAGGACCTCGCCGGGTTGCCGCGCCAGCGAGGGCTGGGTCATCGAGCTCGAGGGGTGGTTGCGCGTTTCCCCGCGTGCGCGCGTAGGGATCGTGCTCCGTTGTCTCAGTGAACTTGTTGCGGGTTCGCGCCGACCCACAGCGTCAGGTCCCGCACAGGTGATGTCGGGGCCACGACGCCTGTTGTGCTGAAGCCGACGTCTCTGCTCTGGCCGGGCGCCAGGATGCCCGGGGGGTTGTTTTGGGGTGCGTACAGGTTCGTCGGCCGCGTCACCTCGAAGAGGAAATGACTTGTCGCGAACGGCTCCGAGAACCCGAAGGCGTCGCCAGGGCCTTTCCTGGACGACTGCCAATAGTCAATGGCGTTCTGTTCGGTAACGGCCTCGAGCCCATTCGTGGGACCGCCAAAGCTGCTCACTGGTGTCATACCCTGGTCGGCACTCGCGACCGCCGGGTACACCAGTGACCCCAAGGCCGACGTGAACCCGACCGTCCCGAATTCCTCTGGGGCCGCTGTCGGGTTGGTGAAGGTCAAGGTGAACAGGATGTACTGTTGTCCAGCCGGCTCGCAGGGAGGACCCAGGCAGCTGCCGTCTGACTGCAAAGGATTGAACGGCGCATGGTGCTCCCCGTTGACGTCGGCAGCGCTCAGGTGCGGGGCAACCTTCAGCGTAACGTTGAACTTGCCGTACGGCTTGCCGTTGTTGTCCCTGCCCTGGATGACGCCTGTGTCCTGGAGACTCGGGGTGGCGGTTGGCACGGGCGCGGGGGTCGACGTGGTGGTCGGTGTCAGGCTCGCCGGAGGCGGGAGCGGGCCCCCGCCGCATCCGGTCAGGATGGCCAGGACAACGGCAGTTGCGCTGAGCCCAGCGCAGTTCGCTGCATTGACTCGCATGGTCATGTCTCCCTCGAGGCGCCGCCGTCGTCAGGCGGTCGATCCTCACCAGGAATGGCGTCAGGACCCGCCTAGCACAGCCAGGACCGGCCTAGCGGTCACCACTCCCGGATCGTTTTTGGCCTCGGCCGCTCATCCGCAGGTGTCTCAGCCGTCCCAATGGATGGGTTCAGGTGGGTCGTACACGCAGAATGTGCCCGTCCGCACCGAGCGCCGGAGGTGGCGCCCCAGTTCAGGGTGCGTCGCCTCGATCCTGCTGATAGCCTGTCGGATGCGCCAGGTCACTGCCTTGCGCGCTCGCTCGGCAGGGTCGAGGGCCTGTCGGTCCTTGCCGCCCAGGCCGAGGGCAGCTTTGAGTTCTGCCAGAAGGACAGCGCGTTCCTCGCGTGCTCGCCCGGCACGCTCCGGGTCGTTGTTCGCCTCGGCTTCGCTGGTCTCATCCTCGAGCTCGAAGATGCGCTCCCGGTATTGCCGGCGGGCTTGGGGGTCGAGCATGGCGCCGACCCCGGCCTCGATCCCGAGCCCGAGCTCCGCCACGCGAGCCCGGCTTCCCGCAATCGCTGGCATCACCACCGCGGCAAGATCGACTGCGGCGACACCCTTCCCGGGCGCGCCCAGCAGCCGGGCGATGTCCTGCAGGCCCTTGCTGTCCCTGAGGCGTACGACCCGGCGGGCGAACGAGACGGTCCAGAAGTCCCCCTCGCGCAGGAACCGGTTGTCACCCGTCGGAACCATCTGTGCTTCCGTTGCACGCGGCGGCAGGTGCGTTTCGACCCCTTTCGGATCCCCGAGGCCATAGCGCACCGCGTCGTCGAGCGACATCCGTGCGCCTTCCTTCCAGGCGGAATCCGCCGCGTCCGGGCCGATCTGCTCGCGCGCGACGTCGCGGCTTGCCGTCAGGATCCGGGCTTCGGCCGGGCTCGCGTCCGCTACCGCGGCCCCGGTGCGCGCTTGGAATTCCGTGGCAGCGGCCAGCAGGCGGAGGCAGCGGGCCGGCTGTGCCTCGGTGAGCGCGACCTCCGCCAGCCCGATGAGGCAGGAACTGGCGGTGAGCAGGCTGCGGAGCTGACCCGCCAGCGCGAGCACCTCCTTCCAGTGCGCAACGGCGGCATCGGTCTCGCCCATTTGGTACTCGATCGAGGCAAGGCTCTCGAGGGTGATCTGAACCTGCCAGTCGTCCTGCATCGCGCGTGCGATAGCGAGGGCCTCTTCGACCTTGGGCCGGCCCGCCGCTGCGTCGCCGGCTTCGTACAGCGTGTAGCCGTGGTTGTTGAGCAGACGTCTCAGCGCCTCGGGATCGTTGGCTGCTCGCAGGTACGTTTCGGCTTGTTCGAACAGCTCGTTGCTCACCCTGGCCCAGTCGTCACCGCCTTCAATGGTTTCCATCATGGCCAGCGCGCCCAGCGCCTGGCCAACGTACAGCCCGCTGCCGATCTCCGTGGCGACTGACAGACACTCTTGTCCAAGCCGCCGTGCTTCATCGGTGTGGCCTTGGAAGGAAGCCCATAGGCTGGCGTTGCAGAGTCCGTCGGCCAGACGCTCGTCTCGATCCGGAAACGCGTTGAGAGCTCGCGTCAACCAGGCACGTCCCTCAGCTCGTCCAATCGACTTCCAGTACCGCTCGAGATCCAGGATGAGTTGCAGCGCATGTCTGGGATCCCGGTTGAGCGCCCACTCGAGGCAGGCGCGGATGTTGTCGAGTTCCTCCTCGACACGAGCAAACCATGCCCCTTGCTGCGCGCCTCGCAGCCCGTCCGACATCCGCTTGCCGGCCTCGAAGTAGTACTCGGCATGTCGGCCGCGGATCGCGTCGCCTTCCTCGCTGTCGAATAGGCGCACTGCGCCGTATTCCCTGATGGTCTCGAGGAGACGGTATCGAGTTGCCTGATCGGCTGACTCCTCGAAGTTCACCAGTGACTTGTCGACCAGGTCACTGAGAAGGTCGAAGGCCGACGCGGTCGCCGGCGTGGCCTCGCCATCCATGCAGATGATTTCCACCGCCTCCAGCGTGCAGGCACCGCTAAACACCGAGAGGCGACGAAGCAGGCGCTGTTGTTCGCTGTCCAGGAGGTCGTGACTCCAATCGAGTGCAGCCTGCAGGGTCTGCTGTCGCGGCAGCGAGACGCGACTGCCGCCGCTCAGCAGGTGGAAGCGATCATCGAGACGCTTCTCGATGGTGTCAACGGAGAGCGCTCGAGCACGCGCCGCTGCCAGCTCGATTGCCAAGGGTATGCCGTCGAGGCGGTGGCAGATCCGTGCTGCGGACGCAGCGTTGTCCTCCGTGAGCTGGAAGTCCGGCCGCGCAGCGCTGACTCTCTGGACGAAGAGCTGGACTGCCTCGAGGCGTTCCAGTTCCTCGATGGTCATCGAACGACTGACGCCCCGCGTCACCATCGAGGGGACACGCCACGTGGTTTCACCACCGACACCCAGCACCTCGCGGCTCGTGGCCAGAATGCTGAGCCGCGGGCAGCCCTGCAGCAGAGCGTACGTCAACTGCGCGCAGGCGTTGATCAGATGCTCGCAGTTGTCGAGGACAAAGAGCATCTCGCGTCCCGCCAATCCAGCGATCAGCGATTCTGCCGGCCCCCGATCCGGAAGCGCCCTGAGCCCGAGTGCCGCGAGCACGGCGTCGGGCACCAGGTCGGGATTGATGATTGGTGCCAGCTCCACAATCCATGCGCCATCCCGATATATGTCGACGGTCTGGCGCGCAAACTCGAGCGCGAGTCGGGTCTTTCCGATTCCGCCGGCTCCTGTGAGCGTGACCAGACGGGATTCGGATACCAGGCGCCTCACTGTGTCGAGCTCGGCTCCGCGACCCACGAAGCTGGTGAGCGCCAATGGCAGATTGTCGCGAACCCTGTAGGGGGCTATGGCCACCTGCGTGTACTCCTCTCACGTCTGAGCCTAACTGGAGTTGCTGCGCTCGTACAGATGCGACCCTCGCAGTTGCCTGAGCCGACCGCCGCCGCCGCGTACAGCCGCGCTACGCCGCCCGAATTGCGGCGAGGAACCACTCGAACAACGGCACGAGGCTCGGCGTGACCGGCCAGCCGTTGATGACACCGATGAGCTGCCAGTACCGCTCAACACGTCGGTCGCTGAACATCGGCAACTGCTCTGCGAGCTCTGTCCGATAGCCCGGGTCGTCCTTCCGGTTCGCCGCGCTGATGAATCCGGCCACCAACTCATCGACGATGGGCGCAGCGTCCGCATCGTTGGGCCAGACTCCGGCTGCGATCGCATCCCCGACTCGTTCGACGACCGCCTGTCCCGCCTTCTGCCTGGCCGCGGCGGTCTCGGTGATCCCGGAAGTGGCGCGCTGGCGCGCTCCCTCCGTGACCATCTGCCTGACCCGTGCTCGGAAATCGGCATCGCTGACCGGCGCGGTTGGTCACCTCCAAAGCCATTTGACAGGTTATGGCAAACAGGGTAAGCTCATCACCGGCGAAACGGTTTGGGTGGTGAGGTCAGGATATGAACTGGGTGCTGACGACGATCGTGGTCCCCTCCGACGGCTCGGCGGCGGCGGAGGCGCAACTCTCCTCGGCTCGAGCGCTGGCCAGGGCAACCGGTGCGCGGATCGTGGTGGCGCACATCAACGAGCTGGTCCGCGGGCACATGGGCACGCATCCACTCCACGCCGAGGAAGAGGTGGAGGCGAACGTGCGTGAGCAGGTCGACGCCTTGCGCGGTGCCGGCGTCAGGGCAGAGTTGCAGATCACGGCGTCGGCTGCCGAGCTGGCGCGCGCGATCACCGACCTCGCCAGGAGGTGCGACGCCGACCTCATCGTCACCAGGAAGAGTCGGCGCAGCACGCTCACGGGCCTGGCATTCGGCAATGTCTCGCGACGGCTGGTTCGGCTCGCTAGTTGCCCCGTGCTCGTCGTGTCTTGAGCAGCGGCTCGTGGCGCGAGGCGTCGCCGCCCCGCCGAGTGACCGCCATCAGCCACCGCCAGCGCTCTTCGGGAACGACCGCCATCTCCCACCGGGCCCAGGCAAGCAACGTCTGAAACCTCGAGGCGAGTGCCTTTGTTGCCTCCACACGCGCGCTGGGGGCGACCTCGGGGCGACGGTCCGCGGCGGCGCTGTGCGGACGTGCCCGCGCCGGCCCCTGCGTCACCGGCTTGATCGCAACTCGCTGCATCCGCAAGCGGAGATCGTTGGTGAGAGGTCTCTCGCTCATGCAGCCAGCTTCCTCGTCATCAGCTCTTCGAGGACTACGGCATAGGACGGCTCCGACGGGATCGTGCCGAAGCTCGTGTTGAGGCTCTCGCGCAGCGGGATCTGCGCGTCCAGCAACGAGACGCCCGCATCCTCGAGCACCTCACGCGCCAGCCGGCCACTCTTGGTGGCGGCGCGCACCCTGGTCAACAGCACGCAAACGCGCAAAGGCGCGACGGCATCGACCTCTGCGATGAGATCGAGCGTGGGGCGCAGCCGGTCGAGATCCATGATGCTCGGCGAGATCGGCACGATGACCATGTCGACGGCCGCGATTGCACTGCGGACGATCGCCGATTCCCCGGGGGGCGTGTCGATCACCGCGTGGGTGACGCCGGGCAGCAACAGGGCGAGACGCCGATGGATGTCACGCACGGGCAGGCCGACCACAGCAAATGGAAGCTCGCCCGCTTCCTCTGACCACGAGAGCGCCGAACCCTGTGGGTCGGCATCGACCAGGAACGTGCGGCCATGACCCGCCAGCGCCGCGGCCAGGTGAATCGCCGTGACGGTCTTCCCTGTCCCGCCCTTGAGATTGACGACCCCTATGCGCATCTTGAGGCCCGAGACTACCAGATCTGGGGCGCATTGGCCCAACGCCCCCCACATGTGGGGTTATGAGGAGGGCCTTGACGCATTACCTGACGCCGTCCACAATACCTGACTATGTCAGTCGTACCGGTAAGAAACCGTCGGGCCGAGAGGTACGCGGCCACGCGCCGGGAGATTCTCGACGCCGCCTGGGAACTGGTACGCGCGGACGGTCTCGGTTCCCTGTCGATGCGCGATCTCGGTGCGCGCGTGGGCATGCGAGCCCAATCCCTCTACGTGTACTTCCCCTCGAAGTACGCGATCTTCGACGCCATGTTCGCCGAGTCCAACCACGAGCTGCTCAGCCGGCTGACCGCGCCGGCGCCCAAGCGGGACGCGGTGGAAGGGCTGCGTTTGATTGCTCGGATCTTCCTTGGGTTCTGTGTTGAGGACCCGGTTCGCTACCAATTGCTCTTCGAGCGGACCATCCCCAGGTTCGAGCCGAGCCCGGAGGCCTATGCGCCGGCACTGCGCATTCTCGACACCGCGCGCACGGCGCTGGGCGCCTGCGGCATCACCGACGACCGTGCTCTCGATGCGTGGACCGCCGTCACGGGAGGCATCGCTGCGCAACAGAACGCCAACGAGCCCGGCGGCGACCGGTGGGTCAGCCTCGCTGAGGAGATCACCGACATGTATCTCGCGCACTATCGACCATCAACCAGCAGGGAGAGACCATGATCACCAGCCCAGTCAGCGTGGCGACCATCGCGCCACTCGGCCATGACGAGGCCATGGACCTGGCGACCGCGGAGTGGGACAGGCTGCTCGCCGTCGTCGACGGGGTGCGCGACGAGGACTGGTCGCGACAGACCGACTGCACTGACTGGGACGTCAGGTCGATGCTCGGGCACATCCTCGGCGCGCTCGAACTCCAGGCTGACCCGGAGGAGCGCACGCGACAGCTCAGCGCCGCTGCCGCCGTTGCCGCGCAGACAGGGTGCCTACGCCTGGACGCGATGACCGCCATGCAGGTACGCGAACACGCTGCCTTGACACCGAACCAGCTGCGTGTCGCGCTGCACGAGGCGGCGCCTCGCGGGCTGGCCGCTCGTCGCGCCACCACGCAGGAGTTGCGGGACACCCCCTACGACCCGCAACTCCCCGGTGAAGCAGGGTGGACATTCGGATACCTCTATGACGTCATCCACACGCGCGACCCGTGGATACATCGCGTCGACATCAGCAGGGCGACCGGGCGAGAGATGGAGCTGTCGCCCGATCACGATGGGCGCATCGTTGCTGACGTGGTCGCGGACTGGGCACGGCGGCACGCAAAGCCGTTCACACTTTCGCTCTCCGGCCTCGCGGGCGGCATCTATGTGTCCGGCAACGATGGCGATGTCCTCGAGCTCGACGCCGTCGAGTTCTGCCGCATTCTCTCCGGGCGCGAGCCCGGCTCTGGGCTGCTCGCCACCCGCCTGACCTTCTGATCGACAACCAACCTCACGGAGAAACACACATGCGCACATTTCGAATTGGTGACGACGTCACGGTGTTCAATGACCAGCTCGAGGTGCCGGGCCTGGGATTCCTCCCGGTCAACGCCTTCGTGTTGCACGCTCGCGAACCGGTGGTCATCGACACCGGGCTCGGCCTCCCGGACAGGGACTACATGGCCGCGCTCCGCGAGGTCATCGACCCGGCGTCCGTCCGGTGGATCTGGCTGACCCACCCCGACCGCGACCATACCGGGGGCCTGTTCGATCTCCTCGACGCGGCGCCCCAGGCACGCCTGGTGACGACCTTCATCGCGGCCGGCATCATGTCCACCGAACGGCCCTTGCCGCTCGATCGCCTGTACCTCCTCAATCCGGGACAGCACCTCGACGTCGGTGATCGGACCCTTCACGCATTCCGCCCGCCGCTGTTCGACAGCCCGGCAACCGTCGGGTTCTACGACGACAGGTCGCGGTTGTGCTTCAGCTCGGACTGCTTCGGCGCACCGCTCGCCACCGCCGAGCTCGCCGCCGCGGAGGACGTCCGCGATGTCCCCGCCGAGCAGCTGCGCTCTGCCCAGCTGCTCTGGGCCGCCGTCGACAGCCCGTGGGTGCACCACGTGGACCCCGGTCACTTCCTGGAGACCGTGCGCTCGATGCCGCTCATGGACGCCGTGGCGGTCCTCAGCACCCACCTGCCGCCTGCCACCGGAATGAGCGCACAATTCGAGGCCATGCTCGCGCAGGCGCCGGGCGCCAACCCCTTCGTTGGCCCCGACCAGCAGGCCTTGCAGGCGATGCTCGCCAGCTTCGAGCCTGTTGCAGCAGCGACCTGAGCGATGATGGTGGGTGATCGGTCGAGGCGACACAGGCAGTAGATGAGGAGTCCCGAACATGGCTGGGCGCGATCCAAAGACCACCCACCCCGAAGACCTCCCCTGGAATGACGTCCCCGCCGACTCCGACGTGGTGTCCGGGGCTGGGGAGCCGGACCCCGCGGAAGTCGAGGGTGACGAAGGTGAGGAGGTGGATGTATCGAGGCCTGCCAGCCTCGATCCGGCCGCGGAGTATCGGCGAGACACTCTTGACCAGCGTCTCGCCGAGGAGGAGCCTGACCGTGCCGCGGAGGAGCAGGAGCCTGAGGCAGGAGAGTTCCAGGCACCCGAAAGCGGCGCCAGCGACCTCTCCGCGGAGGCCGGAGAAGCCGACCAGGCAGAGCCGGGGGACGGTGGGGTCGAGGCTGCCGAGGATGCCGCCGTCCACGTCAGCGAGAGGGATCGTTACTAGCGCTCGGGTGGCTTGAGAGCGAGGAGCGCAGTGACGTCGGATTTCACTCCCAGAGCGGCGGTCGGCGACGAACGAAATGCCGCACCACCTGCCGCCACGCCCGGGGCGATCGCGGGACGGCTGGGCCGAGCGCTCGCGCTGCGCAGCACCGCCCCGGTTGACGAGCCCGCCATCGTCATCGAGCATCGCGAGCCCCTCATCTACATGCTGTGCGCGGCAGCCGAGCTCGAGCACGCGCTCATGTGCGAGTACCTGTTCGCGGCCTTCTCGATGAAGCGATCGGTCGAGGAGGGCCTCACCGAAGAGCAGCTCGTCGCAGTGAATCGCTGGCGCTCGACCATCCTCCTGGTTGCCAAGCAGGAGATGATGCACCTGGCGATCAACTGCAACCTCGTCACCTCGCTCGGCGCCAGCCCGCACCTCTCACGCGCCAACCTGCCGCAACCGGCGAAGCATTATCCGGCCGGGGTGCGACTGGCCTTGCTGCCCTTTGGTGAGCAGGCGCTCCGGCATTTTCTCTTCCTGGAGCGGCCCGAGGGGATGAACATCGACGATGCCGAGGGCATCGAGGCTGTGGATAGCGCGGTGCCCCTGATGGGTGAGGCGGAAATCGCTCCCCATCTGCAGGAATTCCGCACCGTCGGGCATCTGTACCGGTCCATCGAGTCGGGCTTTCGCCATCTCGCCGACAAGATGGGGGAAGAGCAGCTCTTCCTCGGACCCCGTCAGTCGCAGGCTCGCGGCGAGCTGTTCGGTTGGAAGGAATTGGCACCCATCACCAGCTGTGACGCCGCGGCGCGCGCCATTGAAGCCATCGTCGAGCAGGGCGAAGGTCCGCGCGGGGAATGGCGAGACGCCCACTTCGGTCGCTTCCTGTCGGTGCTCGACGAGTACCTGGAGATGAAGGAGGCCAACCCTCAGCTCGAGGTGTCGCGGCCTGTGCTCCCCGTGCTGGTGCGGCCGCCGGAGACGGGTGAGCATGCTGACCTGATCTCCGACCCCACCACGGCGCGAGTCGCCGACCTCTGCAACGTCGCGTACGAGGTGCTGTTGCAGCTGCTCTACCGGCTCATGTGCCACGTCGACGAGACCGAGGACCAGGTCCGCACTCTTGCAGACGTGGGCGTCAGCATGATGTTCGACGTCATCGAACCCCTTGCCGATATCCTGACCACGCTTCCGGTGGGCCCAGAGCATCCGGGCAGAACTGCGGGCGCCACGTTCGAGCTCTTCTACCAGCCCGATTACCTGCTTCCGCACCGGCGAGCCGCCTGGCTTCTGATGGCCGAGCACCTGAGCGACGCAGCCGAGCTTGCCGGCGGTGAATCTGCCAGAGACGCGCGGTTTCAGCCGGTCGCGGATGCGCTGCGCGCACACGCAGACGCGTTGAAAGCAAAGGCGCACTGAGCGTCACGGACCGGAAAGCGGTGACATCGCCGCTCCCGATATGCGTGGAGGGCGCCGATACAGGCGAGCGCGTCAGACGCGTGGATCGCGTCCGGAGAGGCCCAGTAGCCGATCCTGCAATGGCGCGTCGTCGGGAACAGGCACAGCCGGTCCGTACACCCCCATCGCGCGCCAGGCCTCCATGTCCGGCGCCAGCCCGTCCCACATTCCCTGCACGAGGGCGGGCGGCAGTTGGGTGGCGGCACCGATCCACCTGGCGAGGTCGTAGGTGCGAAAACCTCGAAACGACGTGACGTGCTTCAGGTACTCCCGTGCGGGAAAGTCGCCGTAGGAGAGATGGACGGTTCGCTCGGGATCTTCCAGTCCTTGGGCGGCGGCGATGGCCGATTCGCTGTACGTTCGGTAATCGCAGTCGTCGTCGTTCTTGATGTGCTCATGGGCATCGCCGACCTCGGCCATCGTCTTCCCGGCAAGAACGTCCGGCACAGAGGCGGAGTCGTACGCGTGGTAGTTGACGATCTGGCGCAGCGTCGCAGCGCCTTGACCACCGGTCGCGAACCATTCTGGTTTGGAAAGCGTCCATTGCTCGGGCCGGATCTGATCGATCACGTCGGCCAGCGCTTGTTCGGACAAGATGAACACGTCACGTTCGGCCATGTCGCCGCTCCTCTCCATACTGCCGGTCAGCACGACTCTACGACGTACGGGGCGCACAGCCCGCTAAGCTGTCGCCTCAACACCGAGCGGCCGTCACTGGGAGCGCGGCCCCACACCGGAGGTACCCGATGCTAGCCCTGAACCTCACTGGCACCAAGGAAATCGTCGTCTACGTGGTCGTCATCGTTGTCATCCTGATCGCTGCTGTTTGGTACTCACGCGGCCGGTCCCGCAGCTGAGCGGTTGAGGCCTGTGCGCGGTGGCCGGTGAGGCTGCGACAGGGCTCCCTCGGAGACCCGGGAACCAACCAACCACCGGTGCCGCCATGCCGCACCAGCAGCTCGACCAGACGGCACCGGTGTCACTTCAGGAAGAGTTGTGGCGACGGATGACCGCGCTCGAGGGCGTCCGGGCGGGCAGCAGCGGCGTCTCACTTCCGCAGACGCGCGCCCTGCACCTCGACACACATCTCGTGCACGGTCCGTCCGACGCCTTCATGGCTGGCACCGAGTTCGCGCACCTGCACGGTGAGCAAGACGGCAGTCTGCACCTCATGTTGCCGCCACAGGCCGCGGCTGAGGCGATCGACAAGGGGTGGGCGGAGCCGCACCCTCTCGCGCTTCGCGGCATCGCTCCGCAAACGCTGTTGATGATCTACGGCCCGCGAGACGAGGGCGAGCTGGAGACGATCTGGCGTCTCATCGAGGCCAGTTACGGCTTCGCGCGCGGCTCAGCGCCGCCCGGCTGATCTCTGCCGGTGGCTGCCGCGACCGTGTGGATCCCGGCGGCGACGCCGCGTGAGTATCGTGCGCTCCTTCCCGATGGAGTCGACGTCCGCGAGGTGCCCGACATCGGCGACATCAGCAATGCACCGCAGCATGCGGACATTCTCGTCTCCGCCTTCGACCCCAATCGCACCATCGAAATTCTGCCGCAGCTTCGCGACCTTCGCTTGGTGCAAACGCTCAGCGCGGGTGTGGACACGCTGGTCGGGCACATCCCGCCGGACGTCCTCCTCTGCGACGGGTCGGGCATCCACGACGCATCCGTGTCCGAATGGGTGGTGATGGCGACGGTCGCGATGCGGCGGCACCTGCCAGAGCACGTGCTCTCACAACGCGACGCGACCTGGCGGTCGGGCGGCGGTGGCGCTGACCTGGAAGGCGCCACAGTCCTGATCGTCGGCGCTGGATCGATCGGCCGCGCGGTCGAGCAACGGCTCGAACCATTCGGTGCTCGCATTGTCCGCGTCGCACGCCGCCCACGTGAGGGCGTGCATGGCGTCAACGAGCTCCAGGGGCTTCTGTCTGACGCCGACGTCGTGGTCATCCTCCTGCCGTTGACAGCGGAGACTCGCGGTATGGTCGACGCCGGTTTTCTCGCAGCGATGCGCGAGGGTGCGCTCCTGGTCAACGCCGCGCGCGGTCCCATCGTCGACACTGAAGCGCTCCTGGCCGCGCTGCGCAGCGAGCACATCCGCTGCGCGCTCGACGTCACCGATCCCGAGCCACTGCCCGATGGTCACCCGCTGTGGTCGGCGCCGGGAGCCTTGATCACGCCGCACATCGGCGGCGCTGTGGAGCGGCTGTTCGAACGGGCATGGCGCTTCGCCGGGGAACAGGTGCGCCGTTACATCGACGGCGAGCCGCTTCGCAACATCGTCAGCCACGGGTATTGACGGGACGCAGCCCCTACGTGCCTTATGGAGTGCGCGCGGCCGGCTGTTGCAGTGTCCAGCGATTCCCATACGGGATCACGCCGCGTCGGGCGCCCGCTCAGGCGACGTTGAGGTGCTGCAGCAGATCGACGAGCACGTTGCCGATGCGTGCCGCCCGGGCGTCGTCAACGATGCTGGCGTCGAGGTCCGGCGCGAACCGCGCCACGCTGGCCGGGTCGTCGTCGATGAGCCAGCGGATCAGCGCATGACCGAGCTCTGCCGCCGTGGTGTCATCGATCTCGTCAGGCATGGCATCCCTCACCGGTGCACGATTGATCGCCTAAGCGTACCCCTAAGCCCTCGCCCTCCGGACCTGAGGGCTGCCACCATCCCGAACCATCTGCGGCCACCGGGCGCGCAATCGTGGCCGCTCCGCTCCGGCGCGCTACAGTTGCAACGATCACCACGCAGATTCGCACGCCGAGACGTCCGGGACACAGGCTGTCAGTGCCGCTCCGCCGCGCAGCCACGGGGCTGATCGGGCTGGCCGGGATCGCCGGC
>CATPCA010000208.1 GCA_955652545.1 Candidatus Dormiibacterota bacterium | reverse complement strand
CTGCGCCACCGCGGCCGTCGCTGATGCGGTAGGTGCCGGCGCTGTGCCACGCCATCCGGATCATGAACGGGCCGTAGTGGCCGTAGTCAGCCGGCCACCAGCCCTGCGACGTCGTCAGGACCTCGACGATGTCCCGCTTCAGTGCGTCGACATCGAGTGTCTTGAACTCTTCCGCGTAGCTGAAGTGCTCGCCCATCGGGTTTCCCCGGGGCGAGTGCTGGTGGAGGACCTGCAAGTTCAGTTGGTTCGGCCACCAGTCCTGGTTCGTCCTGAGCCGATGTGGCTTGGGAGTGGGGGAGGGGATTGCGGGGTTCTCACTTTCGCTGCCGCGGTCAGACACGTGGGTCCACCTCCTGTCGCGCTCCTTTGTTCTGAGCGCTGGTTGCTCTGGATTGGGCTGCTCTGGTTGCCCGGTCGCCCTGCCTTGCAGGTGTCGAGCGCTGCGCATTTTGTAGTAACCGCGCGGGCGCAGCAGGATCTGCCGCGGTGCATTCGGGGCATCGGCCCCAGTAGACGACCTCGGCTTCGCCGATGACGTAGCCTGAGTCGTTTGCGGGCACAAGGCAGGGGGTGTCGCCTGTCGCGGAATCGACGTCGCCGATGGCACCGCACGACCGGCACACGAGGTGGTGATGGTTGTCCGCGACCCGCGACTCGTAGCGCGCGACGGAGCTCATCGGCTGGAAACGCCGCACCAGGCCCGCAACTGTCAGCGCGCGTAGGACGTCATAGACGGCCTGGCAGGACACCCTGCCGAGATCCTCTCGGACGACACCGAGGATCGAGTCCGTGTCGGCGTGCGGATGATCGTGCACCGCCCTCAGCACCGCCATCCGAGGACCGGTCACACGGAGGGAAGCACCGCGCAACAGGCACTCGAAGTCCGCAGTCGTGAGCACGCCCGAAGTGTGGCGCCGGTCACTGGAATCAGTCAAGAACTAGGCACGAGAGCAGCGTAATTCTCGCTGCTGGGCCCAACTTGTCGCGCACCCTGACTCGCGAAGCGTGCCAGGGTGCGGTCACAGATGGTTCGGCCGGGAGCGCGTCGCCTCGCGCTGGCGCTCCTGCCGAATTAGCTCGAGGAGGTGGCGGAGCTCACCTGATTCAGAGCAGCGATCCCGAACTCGTACTGCGACTCGACGAGCTTGGCGATGATGTCGAAGCTGTGATCCACCATGGTGTCGATGGCCGGCACGAGCTTCTCGGACCTGGGGAGCGCTGAGACGGTGAGCGGAACCAGGACTGAAGTGAGGTTCTTGAGGACCTCGGTGGCCGCCAGCTTGATGTCGGTGGTCTGTCGGAGCCCCTCCGCGACAGCGGCGTTGGCGGTGCGGGTGTAGTCAGCGTAGTCGGTCATGGCACTGTCCTCGTTGCCTCTGGGTCCCGTTGGGTCCCGCTATGGAGGCCGCGCTAAGTGTACCAAGCAGCTGCTAGATTGTCAATCCGCGTGGAGGTAACGGTGATGGAACGCCCGGTCTAGCAAGGTGCAGGATCGCCTGACCCACGGGGCCGGGCGCCGCTGCCGGTTTGCGATCCGGCCGGGTCATCTCCTGCGTGCCTTCGAACTGCGCTCGGTTGTGAGCGGCTCCGTTGCTGCGCGGGACCGCCGCGCCGCTGGACGCTTGGGAGCTTTCTCGCGCGTCCCGACCAGGCCACGGTAGACCTGGATCAGCGCTTGCTTTCCCTCCCTGGTGAGCCGTGGATCCATCCGGATCGCGTCTTCGACTCTCCGCGCCGGACGCTCGAACGTATTGTCGAGAAGGCCGGCCTGCTGGAACAGCGTCTCGGCAGAGATGTCGAGAGCGTCGGCGATGCCCTTGAGAACCTGCGCGGACGGCGTGTACACGCCGCGTTCGATCTGGCTGAGGTACGGATTCGAGACCTTGGCCGTCTCTGCCAGTTGTCGTAGCGACAGCGACATGAGTTCGCGCTGCGAGCGAATGAACTCACCAAGCGAGCCGAACGAGGGCGGGGGCGCCGACATGGAGAAGATGGTACTGCTTGGAGAGCCAAGCTGGCGGTTTGTTTTCCAAAAATTAGCGTGTGCTTGGTAAACAAAGGGACCAATGGCCCTTGCCGCCGACCTCGATGAAGCACATGATGGTCATCGGCGCGTCCAACACCAGGGCGCTCGCCGTCAAGACGGGCAAACGAAAGCCCTCCGCTCGGGCGTGAGCGATCGGGTTGTCCGGGCCAGCGATGATGGCCGCGTCACCAGTGAGGGATCCAGTGCCTGTATCCGCTCCTCGTCAGCCTGCTCCAGCGGTGGTCTCCGCCACCGGGAGCAGGGTCGCAGAGTCCACATGACCTCCGTGGAGTCGCCGGCCCGCCATCTGGCAACGCCGGGGATCTTCCTCGGCCGCGTTGCGGTGGTCACCGGCGGAACCCGCGGGATCGGCGCCGCCATCACCAGCGAGCTGGTGGGCGCCGGCGCCCACGTCGCCGCCGGCTACAACCGTGACGTGGACGCGGCCGCTCGGATCCAGGACAAGCTGACCGCTTCGGGTGGCTCGATCTCCGTACACCAGGGCAACGTCGGCGTCCCCGGTGACTGCGACCGCGTCATTGAGGAGGTCCTGGCGTCGCATGGCCGAATCGACTTCCTTGTCAACAACGCAGGCGTCACCCTCGACAAGACGGTGCGGCGCATGAGTGTGGACGACTGGCATGCGGTGATGCGGATCAACATCTCCGGGGCGTTCTACATGATCAAGTCGGTGCTCGACCACATGCTGGAGCGGGGCAGCGGCCGGATCGTAAACCTCAGCTCGGTTATCGGCCAGACCGGCAACATCGGCCAGGCCAATTACGCTGCCTCGAAGGCCGCCCTGTTCGGGCTCACCCAGAGCCTGGCTCTTGAGACGGCGCGCAAGGGCATCACCGTCAACTGCGTGGCGCCTGGTTTCATCGAGACCGAGATGGTGGCCGCAATCCCCGAG
>CATPCA010000207.1 GCA_955652545.1 Candidatus Dormiibacterota bacterium | reverse complement strand
GTTGTAAGCGTCCGATCGAGCCTCAGTGTCACCGACGAAGAAGCTGGCGAGCAGGGACAGGACATCAGCCACAACGGCGGCGTCGCGGTTATAGAGCTGGATCATCTGCGTCTCCTCCAAGGTCGTTTGGACCTTGAGCCTACCGCGGTGAGGTAGGGGCCGCGGCTAGGCGTTGAGGAGGGCGTCGAGCTCGACAGTCGTGATCTTGAATACTTGAGCCAGCAGGCGCCGTGTGGCCGGCTTGGGGGTGACGTGGCCGTTCTCCCAAAGGCTCACCGTGGGTCCTCCGACGCCGACCAATTCCGCGAGCTCCGCCTGCGTCAATCCGGCGCACTCGCGAAGGTGGCGCAGGCGGGACCTGACCGGATCCGGCACCTTTGGCTCGCCGAACCGGAGGGCGAAACCGCCCTGCACTGCTGCGCCGGGCGTGCGTCCGCCACTCACCGGGCGGTCGCTCAGAAGCGTCGCGAAGATGCGGTTTCGGTGATGGCTGCGGACATTGGCGGCGACTGGTACGACCTGCAGTTGCTGCACGGCGTTGACAGCCTGGACGAGGCGTTCCTGTGGCAGGTCGAGCTTGGCGGCCAGGCGTTCGGCCACCCACCGCCACGCGGTCACCTGGTCGTAGGCGTCAGAGAGGGCGAGTTCGATGTCACGCTCGCTCATGGCGCGGCGGTGGGCAACGCCGGGACACTGGCCAGCAGGTCGCCCATTTCCAGGTGGCCAATTGATAACACCCTGGTATCAATTGGGATCAGCCCCAACGATTCGTCTAAGTGGCAGGCCGTCGCTTCGATTCCCGAGGAACGATTCATGGAAATCTCGGAGACGCGCAGGCCGGCGCCGAGCATGACCAGCAACATCGCCCGATCACGCGGTGTCTCGCGGCCGCACCCAGCAGCGCTGCAATCTCCGACTCGCTGAGGATCGTGTACGGCACCAGCGTCTTGGCCATTGGCACGCGCAGGACGACGTCGATCACATCGGGGCCGATGGTGTGCAGCCCGAAGGCCCGCGACCAGCGCAGGAAGGAGCGCATGGCAGCGATCTGCTGTCGCTTCGTCGCCGGAGCGGCGTCCCATGCCATCACCGACTCCCGTAGGAGTGCCAGGCGGTGCGGCGTCACGTCGTCCATCGTCGTCGCGCTCATCACCTTGAACGCGCGACGCAAAGCCCAACTGTAGGCCCGGCGCGTGGCTGCGCTGTCGCAGCCTGCGGCGAGAAAGAGGTCGACCACCTCGCCCCAACTGCTCACCTAGAATGACCCCCACAAATCGCTACAAGGAGTACCCGAGACAAGACCTCGCAGTCGGCGAGGCAGGCGCGGTAGCTGAGATCAAAATGTCGGGGCGTGGCGCAGCCCGGTAGCGCACCTGCTTTGGGAGCAGGGGGTCGCTGGTTCGAATCCAGTCGCCCCGACCATCAACATAGAGTTCACCGAGTTGGTCGGCGCAGACGGCGCCGCTACGGCTTGTCGCGGGTCCGGCTACGCGGTGCCGCTGTCGCGATCGGGCGGGAATACCCTGTGCTCGAAGCCTTGACAGGCTTGAACCCTGAGGCCGCCTCGGTGAATCCCCCCCTGCACCTCGACACAAGGGATCGGTCGCGCTTCGCATCGCTGCTCCTTCTGCTTCCGATGGTCGTCGTGGCCGGGGCGTCGATCGTCGGCCTCGCCAATATCAATGGGGCGTCCATGGCGTCGCAGCGGACAGATGCTGTGGACCAGCAGTTGTCCAAAGTCCATGAGCACGTGCGCGACGCCGCTCTCAGCGGGACTGCCTTTCTTGTCACCCACGCCGCCGACGACGCCCACCTCCTGGTTGTGGCCGGGCAACAAGTGGATACCGAGCTCGCCACGTTGAGCTCGTCCCCTGACCTCAGCGCGAATGAACGGGATGCATTGGCAGTGGTGGTGCGCGCATGGGGCGTGACCAGCGCCGCCCGATCAGAAGTGCTCACCAGCGGCGCTGCCGACGCCTCCGCCGTGGCCGTTCTGCTGCGGCCAGTGACAGAGAACAACCTGAACTCGTCGTTGACTGAGGTCTCCGCGCAACTGACAACGCTCGACGTCCTCATCGCTGCCGATGTGACTGCGCGGCGCAGTCAACGCGATGCGACCGAGACGGCATCTGCCCTGGCCATCGCAGTCGCGATCACGGTCGGGTTTGTGACCGCGGTGTGGCTCCTGCGCCAGCTCAGGGAGCGACAGCAGATGGTGCGACGCCGCGAACGGAGGCTGTCGGCGCTGGTAGAGCACGCCAGTGATGGAATCCTCATTGTGGACGCCGGGGGACAGGTCGCTTTTGTCACTCCATCGTTCAGTGAGGCGTTCTTCGACATCAGGGCGGGTGTCAAGACCTTCGATGGGATGGTCCACCCTGACGATCGCGACCACGCAGCGAAGGCATGGCGACGGGTCATGTCCGGCGGGGGAGGGACAGTGTCCGAGGTCGAGACGCGGCTGCTACGCGTGGACGGCGAATGGCGCCATGTCTGGGTCAAGCTCACCAACCGCGTTGATGACCCTGCAGTCGGCGGGATGGTCCTCAATGTGAACGATGTCAGCGACCGGCACGAGTTCGAGAAGCAGCTGACCCACCAGGCCCTGCACGATGCGCTGACCGCCCTGCCCAACCGCGACCTCCTCCGCCAACGGATGGAGCGCGCGACCAACGGCGCGGGCCAGGAACAGCACAGTGTCCTGTATCTGGATTGCGACGACTTCAAGCGCATCAACGACACGTTCGGCCATGGAGTAGGGGATCAATACCTGGTCGAGGTGAGCCGACGATTCGTCGCATCGGTCCGGCCCGAGGACACCGTCGCGCGGCTCGGTGGAGATGAGTTCGCCATCCTGCTCGAGCGCACCGATGCCGCCGGCGCCGTCCTCGCCGCCCAACGGATCATCGGCACCCTGCACCCCCCGATTGTCATCGGCGGAAAGGAAGTGGAAGCGAGCGTCAGCATCGGGGTGGCGTCTGGCAGCCTCGGCGCGCTGCGTCCGGAGACGCTCCTGGCGGATGCCGACCTGGCCATGTACTTCGCCAAGCGCGCCGGCAAGGGCGGGTACCGGTTGTTCGCCGAGGAGATGCGCACCCATCTGGTCGACCGTCTCGAGCTGGGTGAAGACCTGCGCCGTGCGATCGAATCCACCGCTCTCCAGGTCGAGTATCAGCCGGTCATCGACCTGCAGACCGGGGGCATCGTCGGAGCCGAAGCGCTGGCGCGATGGGACCACCCCTCGCGGGGGTGGGTGGGCCCCGATACATTCATCCCTCTCGCCGAGGAGCTCGGCCTAGTTGAGCGCATCGACCACTGGGTCTTGCGCACAGCCTGCGCGATGGGCCGTGTCTGGATCGAGGATGGACCGCCTCAATTCAAGATGGCTGTCAACCTGTCGGGCCGTGACCTGGAGCAGCCCGACCTGGTCGACAAGATCGCCGGGATCCTGCGGGAGACCGGGTTCCCCGCGGGACGGTTGGAGCTCGAGCTGACCGAGGGGGTGGCGATCGATGAGTCGAGCGGTGCTCAAACGACGTTGGAGGCGCTCCACGCCCTCGGGGTACACCTGGCCATCGACGACTTCGGCACCGGGTATTCGGCGCTGTCTCGGCTGCGCGACCTCCCCTTTGACCGGCTCAAGGTCGACAAGGCGTTCGTGGACGACATTGACCGGAACGTTGCCGGTCCGATGCTGGTTGACACGATCCTCGAGATGGCCAAAGTCCTGGGGCTCGAGGTCGTGGCCGAGGGCGTCGAGACGCTCACCCAGGCCGATTATCTCCGCCAGGCGGGCTGTGACTTCGCCCAGGGATTTCTCTTCAACCGGCCGATGGGCGAGGCCGAAATGACCACGCTGCTGAAGCGTCAGCGGCGGGAACTTCTCGCGCTTCCTGCGTAGGTCCACCCGGGCCGCGTGGCCCCTCCTCGGAGCGCCCCGCTGTCCGGAGGTCGCAGTTCTGCGACTTCCATGTACCGGAGTGGTGCATCGTTGCCATGGGTTCCCAGCTTGCGGCGGGTGACGATCCGGTTGCTGCGATTCGAGCGCCCCGACAGCGGAGGCCATCTTGCATTCGTCAGCTGATCCCGTTACCGCCCGGAGACCCACCTGTTGTCAACGTCTGCCCGCCGTGCGCTGACCGTCCTGCTCGGCGTGAGCCTCTCGGTTGTGGGCCTCTCCACCGTCGGACCGACGACTGTGCACGCCGCGGGGACGCCAATCTTCACCGAGAGCTTCAAGAACAATTCGGTCGGCGACACGCATTGGGTGATCGGGGGTTCCAACTTCACGCCCTGCCTGACGGCGAGCGGGAACAGCACGGTGACGCCGATCCTCAGTTGTGCAGGGACGACCGACGCCGCAGGCGCCGGCGCGGCTCGGCTGACGAGCGCTGGGAACAACGAGAGCGGGTTCATCTTCTACAACTCCCCGCTGCCCGACACCGCCGGTATCAACGTCACCTTCGACACCTATCAGTACAGCGGTAACGGTGCTGACGGGATCGCCTTCTTCATGACCGATGGTCAATATCAACTGCTGACGCCAGGCCAGGCCGGCGGGTACCTGGGGTACGCGGGCGGCAATCACGGCATCGGCGTGGGCAACGGGGTGGCCCATGGTCTGTTCGGGCTTGGGCTGGACGCCTACGGCAACTTCTCCAACTTCGAGAACAACATCGCCGGCGGCGGCAACTGTCCCAACAGCTACACCCCGTCGCTCATCAAGGACGCGGTGGTGCTGCGCGGCCCAGGCAACGCAGATCAGCTCAACTACTGTCACCTGGCGGGGGCCAAGGCTCTCAAGACACTGCATGTTGACGCCGCCGTCGACCGCACCGACGCGGGTGCCAACGACGTCGTCCGCCACGTGACGATCGTGGTCGACCCATCGACCAACGTGGCGCCGAAGGTGACGGTGAGCATCGACGGTACCCAGGTGCTCCAGGCGACTGAGCCGACCATGAGCCCGACGGTGAAGTTCGGCTGGACGGCGTCGACTGGTGGAAGCACCAACATCCACGAGATCCAGAACGTCACGGTGACCACGATCAATCCGCTCGGGCCTTCGCTGTCGGTC
>CATPCA010000206.1 GCA_955652545.1 Candidatus Dormiibacterota bacterium | reverse complement strand
TTAGGGGGTGGAGGGGGCCGTGGATCCGGTCATCATCGCGGCGGTCGTCGCGCCTGTCGTCGCGCTCATCGTTCTGGCAAGTGGGTTGCGCGTCATCGCCGAGTACCAGCGTGGCGTCGTGCTGCGGTTCGGGCGCCGCGGGCCGCTGCTCGACCCCGGCTTGCGCTTCATCCTGCCGTTCGGCATCGACAGGCTGATCAGGGTGGACCTGCGCAGCTCGCTCCTCGAAGTTTCCGCCCTCGAGGTGATCACCCGCGAGGGAGTGCCGCTGCAGGTGAGTGCGTCCGTGCACCTGCAGGTGCTCAACCCGACCCTCGCGGTCACCAGGGTCATCGACTACCGGCGGTCGACATCGCGCCTGGTCCAGGCGTCGTTGCGTGAGGTCGTGGGCCACACCACCCTGCGCGCCCTGCTCGTCGAGCCGGAGATGGTTCGTGACGCCCTGGGCGCATTCGTCGATGCGCGCACGGAGCCCTGGGGGATTCGCATCACCGAGATCGATGTGCGGGACATCGAGCTTCCCGTTGCGATGCAGAGGGCGATGGAACAGCAGGCGGAGATCCTTGGCCGGCACCAGACCCAGCGAATGGAGGCCGACGCCGAGATCGCCACGGCGCGCCGGCTGGCCGCGGCAGCCGAGATCCTCGCCGGCCAGCCTCATGCCGTGCAACTGCGTCTCATCCAGGCCCTCACGGACATGAACAACGACAAAACCACGGTGGTCGTGGTGCCGCTGCCCATGGATCTGGTGCAGCCAATCGTCGATCTCAAGGGACAGGGCCATGCCGGCCGGACGGCGGATGCCGGCGGCGGCCCGAGATCGACCGGCTGGTCTGAACGCAACCCCGATCAGCCGCGCTGACGCCGCGCCTTATCGCCCATCGTCCCCGCGTCGCGCAGGGTCGCCGGGCCGGTAGCATCACCGGATGTCGAACCCTCCCGACTGGCGGACGCTGGCGCTCGACTACCACTCTGCCTGCAGCGGCAAGATCGAGATCGCCTCCAAGGTGAGCCTCGACGACGAGGCCGACCTCTCGCTCGCCTACACCCCGTACGTGGGACTGGTCTCCGCGGAGATCGCTGCCCATCCTGACGACGTCGACCTCTACACCGACCGGGGCAACATGGTGGCCATCGTCAGCGACGGCACCGCTGTGCTTGGTCTGGGTGACCTCGGGCCGCGGGCAGCGCTCCCGGTGATGGAGGGCAAGTCGCTCCTCTTCAAGCGCTTCGCGGACATCGATGCCATCCCGCTGTGCCTCGCGCCCGCCGACACCGACGAGTTGGTGGCCATCGTCCGCAGCCTGGTGCCGACATTCGGCGGGATCAACCTCGAGGACATCAGGGCACCGGAGTGCTTCGAGGTCGACCGACGACTGCGCAGCGAATGCGACATCCCGGTGTTCCACGATGATCAGCACGGCACCGCCACGGTCGTGCTCGCGGCCCTGGAGAATGCAGCCCGGGCGCTCGGTCGCGAGATCGGCGCCCTGCGCGTGGTGATCAGCGGCGCCGGGGCCGCGGCGAGCGCCACCGCGGCGATGCTGTTCGGACGCGGGGTGAACGACATCGTGCTCGTCGACTCGCACGGCTGCCTCGAGCCGTCGCGCGCGGGGCTCGATACGCGCAAGCAGGCGTTGGCGCAGTCGACGAACCCACGCCGGGTGGGTGGCTCGCTTACTGATGCGATGCGCGGCTCCGACGTCTTCATCGGCCTGAGCGCGCCGGGCATCGTCAGCCCGGAGATGCTGCGCTCGATGAATCCCGACTCCGTCGTGTTCGCGATGGCCAACCCCACACCCGAGGTCTTCCCCGAGGTTGCCCTGGGCAACGGCGCGGCGATTGTGGGCACGGGTCGCAGTGACTACCCCAACCAGATCAACAACGCGCTGGCGTTCCCGGGGCTGTTCCGTGCCGCGCTGACGGTGCGCGCCAGCGAGATCAGCGAGGGCATGTGCCGGGCCGCAGCCCGCGGCCTTGCCGCGATGGTGCCTGAGGAATCGCTGAGGGCCAGACAGGTGATCCCGTCGATCTTCACCGAGGGTGTCGCAGCCAGCGTTGCCTACGCAGCCGCGCTCGAGGCGGTGGTGGAGGGAGTCGCACGTTGCCCGCTGACGCCCGATGAGCTGCGCGCCGCGCTCGGCCGGCACGGGCTCACCGTGACCATCGACCCGACCGCGGCGGTGCCGTCGGCCTGATCGCAGCTAGGAAACGCTCCCCCTCGGTGACCCGGTCCTGCCACCATCCCAGCTCCTCAGGCTGGCCGGCCTTGTTCCACGCCAGTTGCAGAGCGGCACCGACCAGGGTCAGCGCCAGCTGCCGGTCCCACCAACCCGCGGTGGCCACACCCAGTCGCTCCAGCGCGGCTCGATAGGCGGCGATCGCGTCTTCCTTGCTCTCCGGGAGACGTGCGCTGTTGACCGCCAGGTACCAGGCGAGGTCCAACGTTGCCGGCGCGACCCCGCAACGGTCCCAATCGAGGAGCACGGTGCGGCCGTCGGCGTGCTCACCCAGGTTGCCGAGCTTCCAGTCACCGTGCACCAGGGTCAACGGCGTCGTGCGCAGCCCGGCAACCAGGGGACCGGGGTCCGCGGCCAGCTCGCCGAGCGTTGCAGCCATTCCCGGCGATGCGTGGCGCAGCGCGTCCCAACCCTGCATCACCGCCTTCGGCACCGGGTCGCTGCCTCCTCGCTCGGCTTCGATCTCCGCCATCGTTGGCGTCAGGAACGTGTAGTGGTGTGCGAGCGGGAAGGCGTCGACCGCGGCCGCACGTTCCCACCACTGCGCGTGCAGCGCCGCCATGTGCTCGAGATAGCGCCGGTGGCTGTCGGGCGCGATGACCGCGTCCCCGGGCGGGACGAGCAGGTGTCCGACGTCACGCATCATCAGCGCTGCGCCGCGATGTCCATGCTGCGAAACGTACGGCGCCGCCGCCACAGTGGCATGGTCGATGCACTCCGGCAGCTGGTCGACCACGCCCGACTCGATCAACGTGAGGACGCGGCAGTCCAGGTCGCCGGTGCCCCGCATGATCCAGTCGTCGTCGACACACAGGTACTTGAGGATCATCGGGACGCCGCCGATGCTGACCCTCTCGAAACGGCTTCCCGACCGGGAGTCACTGGTCTTGAACGGCCGGCGCTCGTCGACGTCCGCGAGCAACTCCTCGACAGACGACGCCACCACCACCGCGCCAGGGGATCGCGGGAGACGTTCAGGCGTGGACGGCATTCGCCTCGGCCATCTGCGCCATGAGCGCGGGGTCCCAGCGGCCACCGCACCATACCGTGTCGCGCGTGATGCGGCCGTCACGGTGCTCGATGAGGTACGCCTGGTGGCACATGTGAGGCTCGCCGTGTTCCTCCCAGGTCAGCACGAGCTGCACCAGGGTTGCGCCGCCCTGGTCCGGGATCGTCGCCCCCTCGATTGCCGCCGTGAAACGATCGATGACGTCGCTCATGTCAGAACCCTCTGTGCTCCGGTACAGGAGCATAGGTGTAGGCGGCGCCGGTTGCAGCGCTCTTGCAGTGACGTGGCGCGGGCTGGGCCACAGACCTGGGCGACGTTGCAAACCGGCTGCAATCGCGGCCACGAATGCTGCTCACCGCCGGCCAGTTTGTCCGGGTTGGGTGCAACTCGTTGGAGGAAGCACGATGAGCGCAGGCGCACAGCAGAAGACGCAGGGCCTGAGACATCACAAAACGTGGGCGGGGCAGGATTCGAACCTGCGACCCTGGGGTTATGAGCCCCGTGCTCTAACCGGCTGAGCTACCCGCCCGCGGGCCGACAGCCTACCCCGTCGTCGCGCAGGCGGGCCGACGGCCGAGGCGCGATAGTGTGCGGCCATGACGGCCGACACCTCGACCCAACCGATCGGGCGCAGCGCCCGCCCGGACAAGAACCTCTACTTCCTGCTGATCGCCCTTGCGGCGCGGAGCCGGGCCGACTGCCTCGGCCGCCGTGTCGGCGCTGTCATCACCCGCGAGGGTCGGGTGGTGAGCACCGGCTACAACGGCACCCCGTTCGGCATGCCCAACTGCAGCGACGGCGGCTGCCATCGGTGTTCGCAGCGCGACGTCAGCACCTCGCTCCGCGGTGGCGCCTACGACATCTGCGTCTGCGTGCACGCCGAGCAGAATGCCATCCTCACCGCCGCTCGCTTCGGCCAGCAGACCCTTGGGGCATCGCTGACGTCCACCACCCAGCCGTGCTTCGGGTGCCTCAAGGAGATGCTCCAGGCGGGCATCACCGAAGTCCACTACCTCCACCCGTGGGATCCCACCGAGGCGTATGGCGATCCCGCCCTCGCCGCCCAGTACGCCGCCCTGCGCGCCCGCTTCACCAGCTTCGAGCAGGTGGGTGACCCCGGCATGGACACGCCAGATCTCTTTGCGGCGGTGATCGGTTTCAACAAGACGTAGGTCACGCGCCCGAGCCTCTGGCATAGTTCGCCCCGCGTGGGTGTCAGCAAGAGCCGCCCGGACACCGGCGGGCGTCTGTGGTTCATCGCCGCCGCGCTCCTGGCGCTGCCGCTCTGCCTCGACGCCACCGGCGACCCCGACCTGTGGTGGCACCTGCGGTTGGGCCAGTGGATCGCCGACAACCACTCAGTCCCGCACACCGAATTCTTCTCGTACACCGCCAACGGTGCGCCGCTGGTGGCGCACGAATGGCTGTCGGAGCTGCTGTTCTGGGCCGTGCACGGCGTGGTCGGGCTCGCCGGCCTCGCCGTGGTGGTCGGGCTGGTGACGTGGACCGGGCTGTTGGCGCTGGCTTGGATCGCCCGTCAACACGGGGCGTCAGGGTTCAACGTCGGCGTTGTCCTGCTGCTCGGCGCCAAGGCGATGCAGTCGATCACGGGAACTCGCCCGCAGATGCTGACGTTCGCGCTGCTCTGCTGGTCGCTCTTCCTGCTCGACCGTCACCTGCGCCGAGGTGGGCGCGGCATCTGGCTGCTGGTCCCGCTCGTCGTGCTCTGGGCAAACCTGCACGCCGGCTTCGCCGTCGGGCTGGGAATCCTGGTCGCCGCGCTCGCGGGGGGCCTGCTCGACACGTGGTGGCGACACCAGCTCGACGCTGTGCGGCGAACACGTCTCGTCACCGCGGCCACAGCCCTGCTGCTCTGCGGTGTGGCCGCCCTCCTCAACCCCAACGGCATCGACCTCTACCGGTACGCCCTGCTGGGCAGCACCCCGGCTGCACACCAGTTGATCCAGGAGTGGCAGTCGCCCGATTTCACCACGTTGGCGATGCTGCCTCTGGCGCTGCTCATCGTCGCCACCGCCATGTCGATGGCCTTCAGCCGCCACAGGCTCCGGCCGAGCCAGGTGGTCCTGGCGGTGATCGGTGTTGGCGCAGCCCTGCTAGCCGTGCGCAACATCGCCATCGCGGTGGCCCTGCTGTCGCCGTCGCTCGCCGAGCTGCTCCCCATCCGGTACCGGCTGCCGAGCAGGCGGCTGCCGCTCCCGACGATCGCACTGGCAGCGGGTGCCGCGATCGTGGTGGCCGCGGTCACAAGACTGTCGCTGGACACCCAGGACACGGCGGTCGCCACGAGGTTCCCCACGTGCCTCCTGGCGGACCTGCAGGCGACGCATCACCCGGTGCGGCTCTGGTTGCCATACGCAGAGGCGGGTTACGCCATCGACAGGGCGTGGCCGCAGATGCACGTGTACGTGTACGGGAACGATGCCGCGCTCGGGGCGGGGGTGGTTGTCGACTACGTGCGTGTCGCCGCCGGAGTTGTCGACGACCCGAGCGCGCTTCAACTGCTGCGCGACAGTCACACGGACGCTGTGATCACGTCGGCGGGCCGCCTCGCCACCGAGCTGCAGGGAGCCGGTTGGACGAGCGTTGCGCAGGCGAACAGCCAGACGCTGTTCCTGGCCCCGTCGTTCACTGCGGTGACCGCGCTGCCCTGTGCCGGAGGCTGAGTGGACGGCGCTACCACTCAACCAGCGGGGTCGATGAGCTGTTCGCGATCGTGCGCCTGGCTGGAGGCGATGGCGGCGACGCGCTCGAGTCTGTCGATCTCTTCGACCGGCTTGTCGTGCCGCCAGCGTGCGATCCGCGGAAAGCGCAGCGCGTACCCGGAGCGGTGCCGGCTGGACCGTTGCACGGCGTCGAAGGCCACCTCGAGCACGATCTGCGGGCGCACACTGCGGTAGTGGCCGCGGTCCTCGGTGGTGATGTCGAGCAGCAGCGTCGTCATCTCCGCGATCTCCGCGTCGGTGAGCCCGGTGTACGCCTTGCCGATGGTGACCAGCTCACCCCCGTCGTCGGGAACGGCGAAGGTCACATCGCTGAGCACTCCACGACGCTTGCCATGGCCCCACTCGGCGCCGACCACCACGACGTCCAGCGTGTCCAGCGGTCGTTTCAACTTCAGCCACGCCAGGCCCCGTCGACCCGGGGTGTAGGTGGAGTCCGGGTCCTTCAGCATCAGCCCCTCGTTGCGGCGCGCCCGTGCCGCTGTGAAACGCTCGTCGACGGCGTCGGCGCCGACCGCAGGCTCGAGATGGGCCAGCGCGAACCCGTCGCCGAGTGAGAGCGACTCCAAACGGCGGCGTCGCTCCCGAAGAGGCACGTCGAGCAATGACGCATCACCGTGCAGAAGCAGGTCCCAGGCCACGTAGATGACCGGCACGCTCTTGCGCATCGCCGCCGACGGGTTGCGTCGTCCGAGCCGCGTCTGTAGGTCGTGGAACGGCAGCACCCGACCATCGCGAAAGGCGAGCACCTCGCCGTCGAGGATGACGTCGGGGATGTGCGCGGCCGCGTCGACGACCTCGGGAAACTGCTCGGTGACGTCGTTGAGGTCGCGGCTGTACAGTGCCACCCGTCCATCGCCGCGGTGCAGCTGGCAGCGCACGCCGTCGTACTTGTCCTCGACCCACACCTCTTCGCCCATGCGCCGCACCGCCTCCTGCGCATCGGCCACCGGTGACGCCAGCATGAAGCGGAGCGGCGCGAAGAAGCGCGGCCGGTCGGCGC
Source organism: Candidatus Dormiibacterota bacterium (assembly GCA_955652545.1). The sequence goes on along the minus strand of CATPCA010000206.1, from coordinate 8,425 downwards.
TCTCGCCGCGGGCAACCAGGCAGGCGACCTCGCCGAGATCACTGAGCAGCATCACCGCCCTGGCGACGTCCGCAGGGGGCCGGTCGAACGCGATGCCGATCGCCTCCTCCACCAGTCCCTCGCGCAGGCCGATACGCATGTCACCGGTCATCAGCTTGACCACGTAGCGTCCCTCGCCCGGCGAGCAGCGGGCGAGCAACGCGGCCAGCGCCGCCTCGCGCGCCTTCGGCCCCGCGCCCGTGGCGATGGCCGAGAAAGCACGCTCGAGGTCGAGCAGGTCGATGCCTTCGTACGTCGCATTCGGTCGCGCCGTGGCGAGCACCTCGGCGGTGGTGTCGCCACCGTCACCATGGCGCCTGTAAGCGGCACTGAGCTCAGCGTCGTCGACGCCGGTTGCCGCCCGGAGCACCTTGTACAGCGCCGCGCCGCCGACGTTGAGCGTCCGCGGATCACCTGGCGCGAACACCCGTCCGGCGAAGTAGCGCGTGGCCAGCAGCAACCGCGGCGGATCGAGCCGCACCAGGTGGTCGGCGAGCAGCCGTACCTTGGCCTTCTTGGACCCCGTGGCTGCGATGGCGTCCGCGGTCACGGCGAACCCGCCAAGGGTGGTGACGGCCTCCATGCCCTGATCATCCCCCGATCGCCCGACGGTCCGGGCTGCGCTGACGCGCGGTGGCGTATAAACAGGCCATGTCGAGGTCCGGTGGTTAACCATTCGCTGCCCGCGGCGGACCGCTTCAGCGAGGTCAACCTGATCGCCGACCCGCTGTACGGCTACATCGAGATCACCAAGGGCGACAGCACAGAGCCCGGCGAGCGCACCCTCCTCGACGACCCGTGGCTGCAGCGGCTGCGACGCATCCACCAACTCCAGTCCGCCTGGTGGGTGTTCCCCTCCGCCGAGCATTCGCGGTTCGTGCACCTCCTCGGCACCATGCACCTGGCCAGCCTCTTCGCTCGCCGCATCGACGCATCGCTGCGCGACGCGTTTCCCGACGCGCCCTCCCCGCCGTGCGTCGAGGAGACGCTGCGCCTCGCCGGGCTTCTCCACGACGTCGGCCACGGTCCGTTCGGTCACTTCTTCGACCAGGAGGTCCTGGCCGCATGGCACCTGGACCACGAGGACATCGGTCGCTGGCTGGTGGAGCACCAGCTCGCTGAGACGATTCGCGGCCTGCGTTCGTCGCCCTCAGGCGTGTTCGACGAGGGCGAGTCAGTCGACCCGCGTTGGGTGGCGTGGGTGATGGCGGATGCGGGCATCCCGGGGTACGAACCGCCCGGTTGGCTGGCTGCGTGCAAGCCGATTCTCTGTGGCCCGGCCACCGTCGACAACCTCGACTACGTGCGCCGCGATGCCTACATGTGCGGCATCTCGCTCGGTCCCGTCGACGTCCAGCGGCTCATCCACTATTCGTTCATCACCGACGGCACCATGGCATTGCACATGCACGCCGCCGGCGCGCTGCAGATGTTCCTGGCGTCGCGGCTCTACATGTACACGCAGGTGTACCACCACCGCACCGGACGGAGGTTCGACCTGTCCATGCAGGAGATCTTCGCCGACACCATCGCGCTGCTTCTTCCCGGCAACCCGCTCGACAACCCTGACGACTACCTGCAGCTCACCGACTGGGCGGTGCTCGAAGCGGTGCATCGCTGGGCGCGTTCGCCTCGGGACAGTGAAGAGCGGCGGCTCGGCGAAGCCTGGGGGCGGCTGTTGCGGCGGGACCTGCACTGGCACCTCGCGTACGAGACCATCGCTCATCGCGACACCGATCTCTCGACGCTGCGAGAGCGTCTCTTCGCCGAGATCCCCGAGGTCACCGCACGAGTCCAGGTGGACGTGGTGTCCGCCAAGATCGCACCCCACAATCCCATGGCCGACCACGGTTTTGTCGCCCTGTACGACCCCATCAAGGGCACCGTCGAACGGCACCACACCGCCGACATGATCGAACGACTGCCGCAGCACAACCAACTCGTGCGCGTGTTCACCGACGACGTCCAGGCAATCCCGGCCCTGCATCGCGCCGCGCAGCGTCTGTTGAACTAGCCTGCCGCCCCGCGCTCGCGATAGGCGCGTGCCGTGAGCGCGGCAACGACCACGCACACGAAAGCGGCAACGGCGAAGACGCCTGTCGCCACCGAGTCGGCTGCCGCCGCGCTGCCGTGGGCCGACGACGTGTAGACCGCCCCGGTGACGGCAAGGCCGATGATGACGCCGGCGTTGCGCGCGGTCGACAGGAATCCCGCTGCGCTACCCAGGGCGTCTTGCGGCGCCACCCGGATGGCGGCTGAGGTGTTGGGCGACGAGAAATACCCGTTGCCCAGCCCGAGCACGAGCAGGCCGAGCAGCAGAAGCCACCATGCATCGAGATGGGCGGCGGTCGCGGCCAGCGCGAACCCCAGCGCCGCCAACCCCATGCCCATCGCAGTGCTCAGCTGGGTGCGTCCCGCGTCGCTGAGCCGGCCCCCGCGTGCCGACGTGGCACCGATGCCGACCGCGATCGGAATGAAGGCAAGTCCGGCCAGGATCGGGGCGGCTCCATGCGACTGCTCAAGCCAGTAGGGCAGCAGTGCGAAGCACGACATCAGCGTCCCCGTGCTGAGCAGCGTGGCAGTCGTCGCTGCGGCGAAGCGAGAGTTGCGCAGCAGCCGCCCGTCGATGACGGGCCGGCGTGCGATCAGCTCGGTGGGGACGAGCAGAAGCAGACTGAGCCACGCAACCGCGAACCAGACCTCCGGGCCGAGCTGCCCGACGACGGGGCCGGCGATCGAAGCGATGCCGGCACCGATGCCCAGCAGCAGAGTCGCGGTGAGGATGGAGCCGGCGACATCGAGCTTGACGGGGCGCCGCTGCTCCGCGGCCGGCAGGAAGCGGATCGCCAGGCCGGCGCCGACGGCTGCCATGGGCACCCCCGCCCAGAAGATCGCCTGCCAGCCGCCGAGCGCCACCAGCAGCCCACCGAGAGGCGGACCAGCGAGGCCGGCCAGCGCCTGGGTGATCACGAGCACCGCCACCGACCGGCCGGTCCGCCCTCGCGGAGCGTGCTGCGCGATGAGCGACAGGCTGCCCGCGGTGAGCACGCCGCCACCGACCGCCTGCACCGCACGCGCGGCGAGCAGCGCGCCGAACGATGGCGCCAGCGCGGCCATGACCGACCCGGCCCCGAACACCGCGAATCCGAGCAGGTACACGCGACGCCGGCCGAAGCGATCGCCGAGCCGCCCCAGCGTCGGCAGCGTCGCCGTGATCGCCACCAGGTAGACGCTGAGCACCTCCTGGCCGGCGCTGAGCGGCACGGCGAAGTGACGCACCAGGGGGTCGAGAGCCACCGACACGATCGTGGCGTCGGCCATGCTGATGAACGCGCCGACAGCCAGCGCGATCAACAGCCAGCTGTTGCGCGGCCCCGCGTCGATCCGTCGTGCCGGGACCGTGTCGACCGGCGTCACCGGCGGCGGGATGGCCGCGACGGCATGCTCTGCCGATCGCGACGTCGCCATCGGCGCTAGGAGCGCAGCGGGATGCGCGGGCCCGACGGCATGACCGGGCCCGCGGCGCTGGCGTAGTTCTCCTGGCTGACGCGCCCCGCGATGTGCGCGGCGACCTCGCGGAAGACCCCGCCCACGGTGCTGTCCGGCGCCGCCGCCATGAGCGGCTGGCCGTCGCCACCGCCGAGGCGGATGCGCGGGTCAAGTGGGATGGTGCCGAGGAAGGGCACTCCGTACTTCTCGGCGAGCGCGCTGCCACCGCCACTGCCGAAGATGTCGGTGGTCTCGTGGCAATGCGCGCAGACGAACCCGCTCATGTTCTCGACGATCCCCAACACCGGCACCTTGACCTGGCGGAACATCTCGATTCCGCGGCTGACATCGGCCAGGGAGACGTCCTGCGGTGTGGTGACGATGACCGCGCCGGTCATCGGTACGCTCTGGGCGAGGCTCAACTGCACGTCGCCCGTCCCCGGGGGCAGGTCGACGACGAGGTAATCGAGGTCGCCCCATTCGACTTCATAGAGGAACTCTCGCAGTCCCTTGGCGAGCATCGGACCACGCCAGATCACCGGCTGCCCGGGCTTGAGGATGGTGCCGAAAGACATCACCTTGATGCCGTACGCGTTCAGCGGGCTGATCCGGTTGGTGGCGCCCTGCTCGGGCTGAGCCGTGATGCCCATCATGATCGGCACGTTGGGGCCGTAGACGTCGGCGTCGAGCAGGCCGACGCGAGCCCCGCTCAGGCTCAATGCGATGGCGGTGTTGACGCTCACGGTGGTCTTGCCGACGCCGCCCTTGCCGGCGCTGATGGCGAGCACGTTGCGCACCCCGGGAATCTCCTGCCGGCCGGGCAGGCCGCGAGTCGAGGTGACGTTGGCGTCCCAGGTGATCTCGACAGCGGCGATGCCGGGGACGCGACCGATGACCGCGGCCTCGATCTCGGTGCGGATGCGGTCCTTGAGAGGACACGCGGGGGTGGTCAGCACCACCCGGACATGGGCCGTCGAACCCTCGACCCTGAGGTCCTTGAGCATCCCCAGCTCGAGCATGGGTCGGCGCAGTTCGGGATCGATGACTGTCGCGAGGGCCTGCTCCAGGACAGCCGTCGGCGAGGCGTCACTCATTCACGTTCGAGTATGGCAGAGGCCGCCGCGAGGCCAGCTTGTGCGACTGCTGAGCCGGCCGCCACCAGGCCCCTAGAATTGCCCCTCATGCTCGCCCGCGACGTGCTCCGCGATCTCGAACGGCAGGTGGGCCGCAATCACGTCTACACCCGGCCGGCGGACCTCGCAGCCTACGCCTACGACGCGTACGGCGCATCGGGGTTGCGCCGCCTCGGCGACGCGATCGTCTTCCCCGGGTCCACGGCGGAGGTGGCGGGGGTGATCGAGGTGTGCGCCCGGCATGGCGTGCCCGTGGTCCCGCGCGGGGCCGGAACCGGGTACGCCGGGGGAGCGACAGCCGACGGTGGGGTGATCCTCAACCTCTCCCTGATGACGCGGGTCAGCGGCGTCGACAGCGAGGCCGAGCGCGTCGCCGCCGAGGCCGGAGTGATCACCCGCGAGATTCACCAGGCGGCGACCGCGGCCGGTCTGTACTACCCGCCCGACCCGGGCTCGTCGAGCACGTCGACGATCGGCGGCAATGTCGCGTGCAACGCGGCCGGGCCACACGCCCTGCGCTATGGCACCACCGCCGACTACGTCACGGGCCTCACCGTCGTCCTCGCCGACGGCGGGGTGGTGCGCCTCGGCGAGGGTGGGGACGCGCCCCAACTGCTGCCGCTGATCTGCGGGTCCGAGGGCACCCTGGCCGTGGTCACCGAGGTGGTGCTGCGCCTGGTCGCAGCCCCCGCCGCGCGGGCGACCCTGGCGGGAACGTTCGACGGGGTCGAGGCCGCGGCTGCGGCCGTCGCAGCGATCGCCGACGCCGGCATCGTGCCTGCCGCACTCGAGTTCCTCGACCGAGCCGCGCTCGACGCCATCGCCGCAACCGGGGCAGGCGACGTCGCCCCGGGCGCCGGTGCGCTCCTGATCGTCGAGGTGGAGGGCACGGCGAAAGAGGTCAATGCGCACGCCGAGAAGGTGCGCGCCACCCTCTCGCGTGCCGGTTCGCTCACCCTCGACTACGCCACCAGCGCTGACGAGGCCGCCCGCCTCTGGAAGCTGCGCAAGTCGGTGAGCGCGGCCGTGGCCAAGGTGCAGGTCGGCAAGGTGAACGAGGACGTCGTGGTATCGCGCGATCGCGTCGCCGAGCTGGTCACGCGCAGCCGGGAGATCGGCGCTGCCAACCAGGTCGGGGTCGTCAACTTCGGCCACCTCGGCGACGGCAACATCCACACCACGTTCCTGATCGACCCACGCGTGACCGGCGACCGACTGCGCGCCGCCGCGGCCGCCGAGGAGCTCTTCGCCATGGTGCTGTCACTGGGCGGCTCGCTCAGTGGCGAGCATGGAGTCGGCACCGCCAAGCTCGGGTTCGTCGAGCAGCAGCTGGGCGGCGCGCAGGTGGCGTTGATGCGGCGCATCAAGAACGCCTTCGACCCCGCCGGGATCCTCAACCCGGGCAAGAAGATTCCCGCCGAGTCCCAAGCCCCGCACGAGCCGCCTGTCGCGGGCGTGGCGCTGGAGGCGGCCGCCGCCCTCTGATCGACGTTTCGCGACTGGCCTAGTCGGTCCGCTCGGCTGTTGCCTGCCACGCGCGCGCGGCACCCTCGGTCAGCTCGAAGTCCGCGGGCTGGACGCGCAGCAGCTGCCATCCGTCGGCGAAGATGTCTTCGAACTCGCCGCGGCGCACTCGGCGTGGCCCCCATGTCCCCGGTTGTGCGTCGCTGAAGACGAGCATGTGGTACCGGCCACCGGTGTTGAGGACATGGCGGATCGATTCGACGTAACGATCCCGTGCACCGTCGTCGAACACGTGGAGCACGCCACTGTCGAGAACGGTGTCGAACCTGGCACCGAGGAAAGAGAGGTCCAACACATCACCAACCTCGAATCGGGCGCCGTGGATGTCGCGAGCCGTGGCCCGCGCACGGGCAAGGGCGATCGCTTTCGGTGACGAATCGACGCCGGTCGCCGGCAGGCCGAGCGACGCGGCGAACAGAGTGAGTTCGCCGGTTCCACAGCCCGCATCGAGCACGCTACCGCTCACCTCACCTGAGTCGAACAGCTTCGCCAGAGCGGGCTGCGGTCTGCCGATCTCCCACGGCGGGGTGGCGTCGTACGCCTCGTCAAAGGTGGCGAAAGGGAGCGGTGGGGTCGTGCCTGACAAACCGTCCTCGGGGTTGTGCCTTTCAGGCGGTCGGTGTGCTTCGCCGGCGCGCAACGCTCTTCGCCTCGGCCGGCGCTGCAATCTCGACACGGACGCTGACGTCGCTCATGGGCGAACTACTCAACCGTCGGCGCCTGCGCCGCGTCGTTGCGGTCGGGCACGACCGCGACGGGGATTCGACGTGCCGGTCGCGATAGCACGAAGTAGATGGCGCCGAGGAGGATGATCACTACCACGACCAGCAGTGTGAGCCAGTCGTAGTTGAACAACGCCCCTCGCGGACTGGTGATACCCGAGGGAATGAGGATGTTGTACAGCATGACGCCAAGCCAGGCGACCCCGGCGACCAACACCGGGTACGTCCACCCACCAAGGCGGAAAACTCCTTGAGGCCTCCACCCACGAATGTGCGCGATCAAGGAGGCCAGTACCACCAGGAGGAATGAGAGGTAGATGCCCGACACCGCGAAGGACACCAGCAGAACGAGCGCATTGACGGTGGTGGGGAAGGTGATGAAGCCGATGTTGAACTGGCTCGACGGCGTGAACCGCGCCAGCACCGCGAAGGCAGCGGGCAGCACCGCCGCGACCACCAGCGCAAGCACCGGGGTGCGGAAGCGCCGTGATACATGGGCGAGCGCGCGGCTTCCAGGCAGAGCCCGGTCACGCGCATAGGAGAAGATCAGTCGAGCGGCGGCCGCCTGGATCGCCAGGCCGCAGCTGAAGAACGCAAAGGACACCAGGGCAAGGACGATGTCCTGGACGGCCTGTGCCGACGCGGCATTGCTGATCAGGAATGGCACGCCGCCTTTGACCGTGTTCGCGAGCCCGTCACTGCTCGAAGGCACCGCCAGGATCAGCGCGGCAACGAGGATGAAGCTGGTCACCCCGGCGACCGCCAGAGAGGAGATGATCGCCCGCGGCACCCGCCGCGACGACTGCACCACCTCCTCGGCGACATCGCCTGCCGACTCGAAGCCATAGAAGATGTACACGTGCGCGAGGATGGCCACGAACGCGGCGCCGAGCCACCATGCGCCGCCGAAGTCGACACCAAGGGCGTTGGTGGCCGCGCTCTCCGCACCCTGGGTGCTGAAGAGGTAGTCGACACCATGGTGGAACCCGGTGACGGCCAGCAGAACGGCGACACCGAAGGTGCCGAGGATCTCGACGTACACACCGATCTTCGAGATGAACCCGAGCAGGTTGACGCCGACGATGTTGAAGAACGTCTGGACGGCCAGCAGGCAGACCGTGAAGATCAGGATCGCCGTTGGGTCGGTGGGCACGATGTTGGTGTGGAACAACTGGTTGATCAGCGGACCCGCGTAGATGACGAAGCCGGTGTCAACCGAAGCCACAGTGATGATCAGCGCCCACCCGTACATCCAGCCGACCCACCAGCCGTATCCCCGTCCCATGAGGTTCTTGCCCCATTGGAACAGCGCCCCCGCGATGGGGTAGTGGCTGCCCAGCTCGGCGAAGACAAGTGCCACGAACATCTGGCCGACGGCGACGATCGGCAGCAGCCACAGGTATCGGGGGCCTCCCGCGCCCAGCCCCAGCGTGAACAGCGAGTAGATGCCGACGACCGGTGAGATGTAGCAGAAGGCGATGGCGAAGTTCTCGAAGAGGTTGAGAACCCGCCTCAGCT
>CATPCA010000205.1 GCA_955652545.1 Candidatus Dormiibacterota bacterium | reverse complement strand
TCGGGGGACGGCAGCGTGCGCCAGTGCTCGTCGCCGTCGAAGATGCGCGCGTACTCGTCGTCGAACATCTCGCGACGCAGCGCGGTCCGGGTGGTCTCGGCGATCTCTTCGGGGCTCGGCCAGATGTCGCGTAGGTACACATCCTTGCCGTCGGGGCTCCGCCCGAGCGGCTGGCTGGTGAGGTCGATGTTCACCGTGCCGGCGAGCGCGAAGGCGACGACGAGCGGCGGGGACGCCAGGTACGCCGCCTTGACCTGCGGATGGATGCGACCCTCGAAGTTGCGGTTGCCGCTGAGCACCGCCGCCACGGCGAGGTCCTCGTCGTCGATGCGCTTGGAGACGTGCTCGGGCAGCGGCCCGCTGTTGCCGATGCAGGTGGTGCACCCGTAGCCGACGGTGTTGAAGTGGAGCGTGTCGAGCGACTCCTGCACGCCGGCGCGGCGCAGGTAGTCGGTGACCACGCGCGACCCCGGCGCCAGCGACGTCTTGACGTGGTCGGGAACGGTCAGGCCCCGCTCGACCGCGTGCTGGGCGAGCAGCCCGGCGGCGAGCATCACCGAGGGGTTCGACGTGTTGGTGCACGAGGTGATCGCGGCGATGACCACCGAGCCGGTGCCCAGTGCGGCGGCGGTGCGGCCATTGCCCTCGGCGAGCGGCTCGGCGGTGGAGTTGCCGACGACGCCCGCCGGGCTGCCGCCCTCGTTGACCAGCCGGTCCTGGTCCTTCTGGGCGTCGTTGTTGCCGTTGCCGCCACCGTCGCTGCCGTAGACGGCGGTGAAGGACTGCCACACGCTGCCGAGCGCGACACGGTCCTGGGGACGGCGTGGGCCCGCCACCGACGGCACCACCGATGCGAGGTCGAGCTCGAGCATCTCGCTGAACACCGGGGTCTCGCTCTCGTCGGTACGGAAGATTCCCTGTTCCTTGGCGTAGCGCTCGACGAGCTCGACGTGCTCCTCCTCGCGCCCGGTCTGGCGCAGGTATTCCAGGGTGCGGGCGTCGACCGGGAACAGCGCCGCGGTGGCCCCGTATTCCGGGGACATGTTGGAGAGGGTGGCGCGGTCGGCGGCGGTCATCGACGTCAGCCCGGCGCCACAGAACTCGACGAACTTGTTGACCACGCCGTGCTTGCGCAGCATCTCGGTGAGCGTCAGCACCAGGTCGGTCGCGGTGGTGCCGGCCGGCAGCGCGTTGGAGAAGCGCACCCCGACGACCACGGGGCTGAGCAGGAACAGCGGCTGGCCGAGCATGCACGCCTCGGCCTCGATGCCGCCGACGCCCCAGCCGAGCACGCCGATCCCGTTGATCATGGTGGTGTGCGAGTCGGTGCCCACCAGCGTGTCGGGGAGCGCCACCTTTCTGCCATCCATGTCACGAACCTGAACGACGCGGGCGAGGTACTCGAGGTTGACCTGGTGCACGATTCCCATCCCCGGCGGCACCACGCGGAACCCGTTGAAGCCCACCTGCGCCCAGCGCAACAGCGTGTAGCGTTCCTTGTTGCGCTCGTACTCGCGCTCGATGTTGCGCCCGTAGGCGCGCTCGTCGCCGAACGCATCGACCTGGACTGAGTGGTCGACGACGAGGTCGACGGGGACGAGCGGATCGATCTTGGCGGGGTCGCCCTTGGTGCGCTCCATCGCCGAGCGCATGGCGGCGAGGTCCACGACCGCCGGCACGCCGGTGAAGTCCTGGAGGAGCACCCGCGACGGCACGAAGGGCCGCTCGTGGTCCTTCGCCGGCGGCTTGCCGTCCCAGGCGGTGAGAACTGAGACGTCGTCCTCGTTGGCGAAGCTCTCCCCGGCGTGGCGCAGCGCGTTCTCGAGCATGACCTTGACCGTGACGGGAAGCCGCGATGGGTCACCCACGCCGGACTCGGCGAGGCGGTGCAGCCGGAAGTAGTCGACGCCGTCGGCCAGCTCAACCCGGGCGCCGAAACGATCCGCCTGTGTCACGGCAGCAATCTTCCCACTGCGCCACACAACCCCGGCGAGCCAGTCACAGCGCTCTCCGCAGAGATTGCTATAGTATAACGGTGCCTGCAGACAAGCCTGTGGGGCTCAACCCCTACACGCCCGGCGTCGGGACGCAGCCGCCGGTGCTGGTCGGGCGCGACATGCAACTGGCGGTCATCGAGCAGACAGCCCGGCTTGTCGAGGGGGGACGCGAGCCTCAGCACGTCATCCTCACAGGCCTGCGGGGCGTCGGCAAGACCGTGCTCGTGAAGGAGGGCATGCGCCGGCTGCGGGCGCGGCGCTGGCTGTGCGGGTACTACGAGGTGCGTCGCGACGTCGACGCCGGCGTGGCCATCGCCGCGATCGTGGCCGGGGGGGCCACGCTGTTGCCCAAGCGGGCCAAGCTCGCCACAGCTCTGCGCAAGCTGCGGGCGTCGATCGGCAGTGCGAGCCTCAGCGGGGCGGCGGACGGCACGGTGAGCATCTCGATCAGCCCGCGGCCGGGCACGACCGACCCGTACTTCGAGGCCCTGCGCCTGTTCCAGCAGCTTGGGGCCGCCGCCGCCGAGGACAACGTCGCGGTGGCGTTGTGCGTCGATGAGCTGCAGACCTTCCGGCGCAAGGACGCGACCACTCTGCTCCAGGCCCTCGAGGCGGGCGACGGAGCCGACGCGCGGGTCCTCCTGCTCGGGGCCGGCCTGCCCATGACGGGTGTCGAGCTCGCCAAGGCCAACACCTACGCCGAGCGCTTTCGCTATGAGGCGCTCGACGACCTGTCGGCACGCGAGGCACAGCGCGCGGTCGAGGAACCGGCCGCCGCCGCCGGCGTCCTCTGGCAGCCCGCTGCCCTGGCCCGCGTCGTCGACCTGGCCAGCGGCTACCCGTTCTTCCTGCAGCTCTACGCCAGCGAGGCATGGGACGCCGCCGAACGGAGAGACGCCAGCCTCACCACCATCACCGCCGAGGATGTCGACGTCAGCCTTCCGCCGGCGCAGCGCCGCCTCGACCAGGGGATCTACGCGACCCGTTTCGGACGGGCGTCATCCTTCGAGCGTCTCTACCTGACGGCCATGGCCGAGCTGATGGGCGCCGGCGACCGCGCCGGCACGGCGGACGTCGCCCGCCGCCTGCGCAAGTCGCTTGCTGAGCTCAGCACCACGCGGGATCGGTTGATTCGCAAAGGTGTCGTGCACCCTCCCGAGCCGGGACAGCTCGAGTTCTCCGTGCCGGGGTTCAAGCAGTACGTGCTCCGTCAGGCACGTGCACGGGGCGCCGGCTAGCTCGGCGTCGAGATCTGGGCGAGGTACGACGTCAGGTGCGTGTACCACCCACTGAGCAGGAGGATGCCCAGCGCGACGGTGAGGATGCCACCGATTCGCGTCAGCGGACCCGAGAGGCCGCGCAGCCGGCGGGGGATGGTGGGCAGCGACGCCCACACCAACGCGATGAGCACGAACGGGAGGCCCAGGCCGATCGCGTAGGCGGCGAGCAGCACCGCGCCACTGACGACGTGGGCGCTGGTGGCTGCGAGGACCAGGGCCGTGCCCAGGTAAGGACCGACGCAGGGCGTCCAGCCGATGCCGAACACCACGCCGACGAGGTACGCGCCGGCGACACCCCTGCCGCGAAGCCGCTCGGGCAACGAGAGTGCTCGGACGCGCTCCAGCAACGGCAGCCGCAGCGCCCCGGCGACCATCAGGCCGAAGATGACGAGCAGCACCCCGCCGGCGATCTCGACGATGCGTTCCACCGAGCGGATGGAGTGGCCGATGCCCGCCGCGCCCACCCCGAGCAGGACGAACACAGTGGTGAAGCCGGCGACGTAGAGGATCGACCCGGCCACCAGCCGGCCGCGGACATCGCCGCGCCTGCCGCCCGACACCAGGTCGGCGGCGGACGCGCCGCTCACCGCCGACAGGTAGGCGGGCAGCAGAGGGACCGAGCACGGCGCGAGAAACGACGCCAGTCCCGCGACGAACGTCGCGATCAGCGAGGCGAGGCTGATCACCCTGCCCTAGCCGAACGTGAAGGTGTAGAGCCGAAAACCCGCCGGCACGGTGAGGTCGATGAGGTGACGGTTGCCGTCGATGCCGGTGAGCAGGTGGTAGAGCTGCTGGCTGGCGATGTCGACACCGCCCCCGCTGACGTCCGGACCGAGCTGGGAGGCCGAGGGGGAGCGGCGGTCGAGCGACACGGTGATCTGCACCGGCGCCAACTCAGGTCCTGCGACCAGGTACACGTCGTGCGCGGCAAAACTGAGACGCACATGGCCGGGCGTCGTCGCGACCAGGTACTGGCCGTGGTCGGCCCACGACCCGGTGACCTGAATGGTGTCGTTGCTCTGCGGCGCGCCGGGGTCGCCGTAGGACACCGGCTGGCCCGTCGGACCGTACATCGCGCCGTCGAGGTGGCCGCGATCGCTGCCGGCATACAGCTCCGGCGTCTGGCTGCTCGGCCCGGGCGGACCCGGGGCTGGCGACGACGCGGCCACCCCGAGGAGCGACGCGATCGCCGACTCCGTGACGGCGTAGTCGCCCTCACCGTCGTGGATGTAGGCCACCTTGCCGGACTGGTCGATGAGGTACTCGGCCGGCCAGTACTGGTTGCCAAACGCGTTCCAGGTGTTCATCTGGGAGTCGAGAGCCACGGGCCACGTGACACCGAACCGATGCACTGCGGACTCCACGTTGGCCGCCACCTTCTCGAAGTCGAACTCAGGGGAGTGCACGCCGACGATGACCAGGCCGCGGTTTCCGTACGCCTGCTCGAGGTGCTGCAGATGGGGAATGGTGCGCACGCAGTTGACGCACGAGAAGGTCCAGAAGTCGACGAGCACCACCTTGCCGCGGAGAGTGCCCAGCGTCAGCGGCGGGCTGTTGATCCAGCCGTCCAGGCCGGTGAAATCCGCGGCGGTGGTCCGTGAGTCCGCCGGGATCAGCGCCGCGCTGCCGGTGCCGGTGGCGCCGCTGGGTGGCGCCGACTGCACCACCCAGGTCAGCAGGATCGCGAACGCGGCCACTCCTGCCACCGCGGTCAGTGCCCAGCGGTAGCGCGACATGCGACGACCATACCCCGCCACCGGTAGTCCGGCACTTCGGCACAGCGCGGCGTCAGACGCACGCCCCCGAGATGCTCACGCCCGGTGCGCCGTCGGTGCTGGTGCGGATCGAAGCCATGGCCTGGAGTGCGTGACCGGGCTGGTACCGCCACAGGGTGCCGTTGTCACCCGCCAGCCAGACGTCCTGGCCGTCGATGGCCGAGAGTGGAGAGAGGTTGTCGGCGACACCCGCGTCGCCTTCGCGCCCCGCGTTGATGACTCGGGCGGTGTGTGGTGCGGTCATCAGCAGGGTGCTCTCACGGATTCCGGCGCGCTGGGTGGGAGCGATGTGCTGGATGTCGCTGCTGGCCAGTTGGATGATCGGCTCGCCGGTGCCGGTCTCGGCGACCTGCTGCGCGGCGCCGAGCCCGTCGGTGCGGCCGTCGAACCACGTGGTGGTCCTGCCGTTGCTGAGGTCGTAGCGGCTGACCACGCTCAGATCGGTCTTGCTGTCATAGGTCTGCATCCAGATCGAGCTGGT
>CATPCA010000204.1 GCA_955652545.1 Candidatus Dormiibacterota bacterium | reverse complement strand
GTGGCCGCACGGTTGGTGGGGATGCTCGCCGGCCTGTCTGTCCTGACCGCCGTCGGGCTGCGCCGTTTCTACAGTGTGCAGGCGATGCTGCCCCAGGCCATCACGCTCTGCCCGACCACCCCATTGCACTGCCCCGCGTACGACGCCCTCGAGACCGGAGCAGTCGTCGACGAGCTTCACGTCATCTTCCTCGGGGCGGGGGCCTGTGCGCTCGTCGGCGCGCTTCTCGCGGTGGCGCTGCTGCGCAATCCTCCACAGCCTCCACCGGCGCCGCTCGCGATCGCGGCATGACCGCCGATGTGCGCGAGCGCGCGCTGCCGCTGACTCGGGAATTGATCATCGAGACCATCGCCGACGCGGCGCGGGCTGCGGGCGTCGAGATGTACCTGGTGGGTGGATTCGTGCGCGACCGACTGCTCGGCCGCGACGGCAAGGACATCGACCTGCTGGCGGTCGACCACGACGGCACCGCGGTGCTGGCGGAGGTGGCCCGGCGGTTGCACTGGGCACCACCGCAGCGTTTCGAGCGCTTCGGCACGGGCCAGATCCGCGGCGGCGATTTCATTGTCGAGGTGGTGCGCGCCCGCGCCGAGAACTACGACGCCGGCTCACGGAAACCCGACGTGCGTCCGGGCACCCTCGAGGACGACATCTGGCGCCGCGACTTCACCGTCAACGCGCTCTGCCAGACGTTCGACGGGCGGGTCATCGACGTCACCGGCCGCGGACTCGACGACCTGCGAGGTGGCGTGCTGCGCACCCCGCTCGACCCCGAGCTGACCTTCAGCGAGGATCCGCTGCGCATGTTCCGGGCTGCGCGTTTCGCCGCGCAGCTCGGTTTCAGCACCGCGCCGGGGCTGACCACCGCGATGAGCAGGATGGCAGCACGGTCGCAGATCCTCAGCGCGGAGCGCGTCGCCGAGGAGTTGCGGCGGCTCCTGCTTGCAGACAATCCACGGGCCGGCCTCGAGTTGCTCCGCGACGGTGGGCTGCTCTCCATCTGGTTGCCCGAGCTCGAGGCCATGGTCGGCGTCGAGCAGGGTGGCTTTCACATCTACGATGTGTTCGACCACAGCGCTCACACAGTCGCGGCCGCACCGGCCGACCTGGTCACCCGGGTCGCCGCCCTGCTCCACGACGTCGGCAAGCCGCCCACCCACGCACGCGATGCGCGCGGCAAGCACACCTTCTACGACCATCCGGCCGTGGGAGCCGCCATGGCCGAGGACATGCTCACGCGACTGCGATTCAGCAACGACGAGGTCGCCGCGGTGGCGTTGCTGGTGCGCCATCACCTCCGCCCCATCCAGTACCGGCCGGACGAATGGAGTGACGCAGCGGTACGTCGGCTGGTGCACGACATCGGCGATCAGCGCGTGCCACTTCTCAACCTCGCCCGCGCGGACACGGACGCGTCGTCCTTCCCCAATGCGGACGCCATCGACGAGCTCGAGCAGCGCATGGCGCGACTCGACGCCGGCGGCGCGGTGTCGCAGCTGCGGCCGCCGCTGAACGGGGACGACATCATGCGACTGGCCGGTGGGCGCCCCCCAGGCCCGTGGGTGGGCCGGGTGACGCGCGCCCTCGAGGAGGCAGTTCTCGACGGGGCGATCCCAGCCGGCGACACTGCGGCCGCGCAGACGTGGCTGGACAAGCATCGCGACCTGCTCGAGGAGTGATCAGTCGCCGCAAATGGTGCGCGCCGGGGGACGGTAGACTACGCGGCTGATGCTGAACCGACTGCGCTTCGTGAAGCGCCTGGCCATCGACCTCCCGCGGCAGGCGCGCCTCGCCTACTGCCTGGTGCGCGACCCGCGGGTATCGCGGCGAACCAAGCTGACGTTCGCTGCGGCCATCGGCGTCATCGTGACACCGTTCATCGACATCCCCGCGTCGATCCCAGTGGTCGGTGAGATCGACATGCTGGCACTGTCGATGCTGGCACTGCGACTCTTCATCGCGGCGTGTCCTGACGACGTGGTTTCCGATCTGCAGCAACAGATTCTCGAGGGCAACAGCGTGTTCGACGAGGACCTGCGCAACGGCGAGCGCATCGCCACGGCGATCGCGCGACGGTTCAAGCATGATGACGGCGTGGCGGTGGAACATCAGACAGCGCTCGACGAGCAGACGCCCGCGTCCGTCGCCGACGAGCGGGTCACGGGGGTCGGCGCGTGAAGGTGCTGTTCGTCAAGGAGGTCCAGGGGACCGCGAAGGCCGGGGACGTCAAAGAGGTCTCGCCCGGCTACGCACGCAACTACCTGCTTCCGAAGAGGATCGCCGTGGTCGCCGACGATCGCATGGTCGAGCAGATCAAGCAGAAGGAGGAAGCGGTGCGTCGCCGTGCCGAGAAGGCGCTCAATGAGGCACGCGACGCGGCGGCTCGATTGAAGAAGTTGACCGTGACCATCTACGCCAAGACCGGCGAAGGCGGACGTCTCTTCGGTTCGGTCACCAACGCCGACATCGCGACGCAGCTCAAGCGTGAGGCCGGCCTGGACCTCGACAAGCGGAAGATCGAGGTCGATCCGCCGATCAAGTCGCTCGGTCCACATGAGGTCACCGTCCAGTTGCATACGGAGGTCAGTGAGACACTGCGCGTCGTCGTCGCCGCCCAGTGACCACGCAACCCGTCGCCGACGTAGCCGTCAACGTCACCGGCACAATCGCTTCCGGACGCGTTCCGCCCAACGACCTCGGCGCCGAGCGCGCCGTGCTCGGCTCGCTGATGATCGACCCGGCGGCCGTCGCCGAGATCCGCGACATCCTCGAGCCCGAGGACTTCTACGCCGAGCGCCACGCCCACATCTACCGCGCCGCGGTGGCGCTCGCCGACCGCGGCGACCCGATCGACGAGGTCACCCTGCAATCGCAGCTCGAGCGCGGGCCGGGCATCGGCCGCGCCGGCGGGCTCGACTACATCTCCGAGCTGACCCTCGAGGTGCCCACCGCCGCGTCGGTGCGCCATTGGGCCGAGATCGTCATCAACCACGCGCTGCGCCGCCGCCTGATCGCGGCCGGCGGTGAGGTGGCGCGGCTGGGCTTCGACAACGGGATCACCGCGGTGGACGCCATCGAATCGGCCGAGCAGCGCATCTTCCACATCAGCCAGGCGCGCCGGGGCAGCGAGGCGATGCACATCGCCAAGCTCGTCCACGACACCTGGGAGATGCTCGAAGAGCGGCTCCAGCGCAAGCAGTTGATCAACGGCGTCCAGACCAACTTCGGCAGGCTCGACACCCTCACCCAGGGCCTGCAATCCCAGGAGTTGATCATCCTTGCGGCTCGCCCCTCCGTGGGGAAGACGTCATTCGCACTCAACATCGCGCGCAACGCGGCGGTGCTGGCGCGGGTCCCGGTGGCCATCTTCTCCCTCGAGATGAGCCGGCAGGCGCTGGCCCAGCGGCTCATCTGCAGCGAGGCCGCGGTGAACTCGCACGTGCTCCGCTCCGGCCAGGCGAGCCAGCTCGACTTCCAGCGCATCGCCGCAGCCATGGACAAGCTGACCCAGGCGGAGCTGTGGATCGACGACACCCCGCGCCTGTCCATCGCCACCCTGCGTGCCCGGGCGCGGCGCATGAAGTCGCAGCACGGCATCGGGCTGCTGATCATCGACTACCTGCAGCTCATGCATGGCGGCCGCCAGGAGTCGCGCGTGCAGGAGGTGTCCGACATCTCCTCGGGCCTCAAGGCGATCGCCAAGGAGCTCGAGGTGCCGGTGCTGGCGCTCTCGCAGCTGTCGCGCGCCAGCGAGCAGCGCAACGACAAGCGACCCCAGCTCTCCGACCTGCGGGACTCCGGCTCCATCGAGCAGGATGCCGACGTTGTGCTCTTCCTCTACCGCGAGGGGATGCACAAGCCCGACGTCGACCGCAACCGCACCGAGCTCATCGTGGCCAAGAACCGCAACGGCCCGGTCGACGACATCGAGCTGATCTTCAACCCCGAACAGACGACCTTCCGCGAGCCGTACCCGCACAGCGAGTGAGACCGGGCGCCCGCACCAATCGGTCGCTGTGTGGACGGAGAAAAAGAAGCCGGGCGGGGCAGCATCACTCCGGTCGCTTGTCCTCGCGGGCGCTGCGGAGCCAGCACGGCTGTCTCCTTGCTGCTGCGGATGCTCCC
>CATPCA010000203.1 GCA_955652545.1 Candidatus Dormiibacterota bacterium | reverse complement strand
GATGCCGAGGAGGAGGGTGTGAGCATCATGGTGAACCACGCCCCGAAGCGCTTCGTGGTCGAGGATGGACAGCTGGTGGGCATGGAGTTCGAGCGCCTTGAGTGGGACGAGAAGGCGCGCACCTCGACTGTGCTGGACACAGTCTTCATGCCGTGCGACGACGTCATCCTCGCCATCGGTCAGGACAACGCGTTCCCGTGGATCGAGCGCGACCTCGGCATGGACTTCGTTGAAGACGTCCCCGTCGTCGACGAGACGACCATGCAGTCCACCCTTCCCGGCTTGTTCTTCGGCGGCGACTCAGCCTTCGGCCCGAAGAACATCATCTGGGCGGTCGAGCACGCGCACCAGGCGGCCATCTCCATTCACAAGCTGTGCGAGGGCGGAGTGGTCAGCGAGCGGCCGCCGGTGCTGATGAACCTGATGAGCCAGACCATGGGGCTGGGCCAGTGGAGCTATCACAACGACTACAACCCCGCCAACCGGCAGAAGATGAGCCACGTCGAGCTCACCCGCAGGTTTGAGCACCTCGACATCGAGGTGGAGCTGGGGTTCTCAGCCGAGCAGACGGCGCGCGAGGTGCAGCGCTGCCTCAACTGCGACATCCAGACGGTGTTCTCCGCGCCGCTGTGCATCGAATGCGATGCTTGCATCGACGTCTGCCCCGTCCAGTGCCTGACCATCACGCCTGACGCGGACGAGACCGAGGTCCGTGCGCAACTCTCCGCGCCTGCGGTCAACCCCGCGCAGGCGCTCTTCGCTTCCGGCGCGCTACCGCAAACCGGCCGCCTGATGATCAAGGACGAGGACCTCTGCGTGCACTGCGGCCTGTGCGCCGAACGCTGTCCGACGTCGGCGTGGGACATGGAGAAGTTCACTGTCCTTCTGCCCCTCGCCGGCTCACTGACCGCCGTGGGAGCACAGTGATGGTTCTCGAGCACGTGGCGCCGGATGCTCCGAGCGACGGGATGAGCAAGGTCAACGACCTTGCCATCAAGCTCGCCAACGTCAACGGAACGGGCTCATCGAGCGCCAACAACCTGCTCATGCAGGCCTTCTTCCGCATGGGCATCCCCGTGTCAGGGAAGAACCTGTTCCCATCCAACATCCAGGGATTGCCCACCTGGTACGAGATCAGGGTCAACGGCTCGGGTCACACCGCCAGAGCGCGCGACTACGACGTGATGGTGGCAATGAACGCGCAGACGTACGCTCAGGACATCCGCGAGGTGCGCTCAGGCGGCCACGTGCTGTGGGACGCCACCTGGCCGTTCGACCAGGCCCTGGTGCGCGACGACGTCTCCTACCTGGGCGTGCCCGTCGCCCGGATGTGCAACGAGAGCTTCCGCAACCCGCGCGAGCGCACGCTGATGCAGAACGTCGTCACCGCCGGGGCGCTCGTCGCCCTGCTGGCGATCGACCTCGACACGGTGTCAAACCTGCTGGCCGAGAAGTTCGCGGGCAAGGACAAGCTCCGCGAGTCCAACCAGCGCGCTCTGATGCTGGGGTACGAGTTCGCGCGTGACCATTTCGACTGCCCGCTGCCATCTCACGTCGAGGTCATGGACGGCACATCGGAGTCGATCCTCATCGATGGCAACACCGCGGCGGCGCTGGGCTGTCTCTACGCGGGAGCGACCGTCGCCGCGTGGTACCCGATCACACCGTCCACCTCCCTCATGGATGCCTTCACGCAGCTCTGCCGGCGCTACCGTCGCGATCCGACGACGGGGCGCAACAACTATCTGATCCTGCAGGCGGAGGACGAGCTGGCATCGATCGGGATCGTGATCGGGGCCAGCTGGAACGGGGCCCGCGCCGTCACCTCGACCTCCGGTCCAGGGATCTCGTTGATGGGAGAGCTGATCGGCCTGGCGTACTACACGGAGACGCCGGTGGTCATCGTCGACGTGCAGCGGGCGGGCCCGTCCACGGGGATGCCGACGCGCACACAGCAGGGGGACATCCTGACGTGCGCGTACGCATCGCACGGCGACACCAAGCACATCCTGCTCTTCCCCGGCAACCCGGCCGAGTGCTTCGACTTCGCGGTGCGCAGCTTCGACCTCGCTGATCACTTCCAGACGCCCGTGATGATGCTGTCGGACGTCGACATCGGCATGAACGACTGGGTGGTGCCGCGTCTCTCGTGGGACGATGCGCGCGTGCCTGATCGCGGGCGCGTCCTCGGCGCGGACGAGCTCGAGCGCCGGATCGATGAGTACCACCGATACGCCAATCCCGACGCCGACCACGTGGCGGCGCGCACGCTGCCGGGCGTCACCGACAGGGGCGCGTACTTCGCCCGCGGCTCGGGCCACACCGAGCTTGGCGGCTACACGGAGACGCCTGACGAGTACCAGAAGGTGATCGATCGGCTGGCGCTCAAGCACGCCGCGGCCGCGGCACATGTGCCGCAGCCGGAGATCGTGCGACGTGGAGCCCGTGCGGCTCTGGTCACGGTGGGCGGATGCGACCCGGCGGTGCGCGAGGCCATCGAGTTGCTCGAAGAGATGGGCCTGCCATTCGACTACATGCGCGTCCGCGGCTTCCCCTTCGCGCCGGCCTTCCAGGACTTCCTCTACGACCACGACACCGTCTTCGTCGTCGAGCAGAACCGCGACGCACAACTCCGTTCGCTTCTCGTGCTCGAGACCGCCGTTCCCAAGGACCGCTTGCGCTCGGTCCTGGCGTACGGCGGGTTCCCGCTCAGTGCGGGCGAGGTCGTCGACAGCGTGCGCGCCCAGTTGGAGAACTGACCATGCCGTCCATCGACAAGCCGCCGATCGAACACCCGGGCATGCCGCGGAATGGCCTCGGCCTCACCATCCGCGACTACGAGGGATCGATGTCGACGCTGTGCGCAGGCTGCGGCCACGACTCGGT
>CATPCA010000202.1 GCA_955652545.1 Candidatus Dormiibacterota bacterium | reverse complement strand
TGCTCAGATCCGTGATGCCGTACCGGGCGCGGCGGGCCACGGCGAGGCCGCCGATGCGCTCCGGCAGCGAGCGGGCGCGGTGATGTTCGCACACCACCAGCCGTGGTGGAGCACTGCCGAGAGCATCCAGCACGTCGACCACGGATTCGTCGCGGTACGGCGCGTCGACGAAGACCACGCCGGCGTCGGCCAGCTCGCGTGGGCCGGACCGCACCCACGATACGGCATCAGCCCGGACGATCCGACAGCTGGGCATGCAGTCGAGACGCTCGGCGGTGGCACGGACGAGCGCGAGGGCGCGCTCGTCTCGGTCGACGAAGGTCACCCGCGCGGCGCCGCGGGAGAGAGCCTCGAAGCCAACGGTGCCGGCCCCGGCGTACAGATCCACCATGGCCGCGTCGACGACCTCGTCGCCGAGGATGTTGAACAGCGCCTCACGGACCACCGACCGGGTGGGTCGCAGCAGTTGCTCGCGGGGCGTGTCCAGGAGACGGCCACGCCACCGCCCTCCGGTGATCCGTGTTTGGGCCGTGTTGGGCATGAACTCGAGTTCAGTCCAGGTCGAAGACTGCGCTGTAGCCGTGCATCGCCTCGCGCAGTGGCTCGTACGCGGTGAGCTCGGGATCCGCGTCCAGCCAGCTCTGCGCTGCGGCGCGGGCCCGCTGGAGCATGGCCACGTCGAGGAGGTCCGCCGCCAGCATCTCGGGGAGACCGTGCTGGCGCAGCCCGGCCACATCCCCCGGCCCGCGCAGACGCAGGTCGGCCTCGGCCAGCTCGAAACCGCTCTGCGTCGACGCCACCGTGTCGAGGCGGTGCGACCCGTCCTCGTCGATGCTGCCCTGGAACAGCAGACAGAAGGACCGGTGCTGTCCGCGGCCGACCCGGCCGCGGAACTGGTGCAGCTGGGCGAGGCCGAAGCGCTCAGCGCCTTCGATGACCATCATGGTGGCGTTGGGGACGTCGACGCCGACCTCGACGACGCTGGTGGCGACCAGGATGTCGACATCCCCCTGCGCGAACCTGGCCATCCGATCCTCCTTGTCGCGCGAGGGAAGGCGGCCGTGGAGCAGTTCCACGCGAAGGTCGGGGAACACGTCGCGGCTCAACCGCTCGTACTCGGCGGTGGCGCTGCGCACCCCGAGCTTGTCGCTCTCCTCGATGAGCGGACAGATGACGAACGCCTGCCGACCCATCCCCACCTGCTCGCGGATGAAGGCGTACGCCTCCGGCCGCCGGTCCGGCGGCACCACGCGGGTGGCCACGGCCTGCCGCCCGGGGGGCATATCGCGCAGCTCACTGACGTTGACGTCGCCATACGCCGTCAGCGACAGGGAGCGCGGGATGGGCGTTGCGGTCATCGCCAGGAAGTTGGGCATCAGCTCGCTCTTGCGACGCAACCGCTGCCGCTGCGCCACCCCGAAACGGTGCTGCTCGTCGACGACGACCAGGCCGAGGTCGCTGAACGCAACGTCGTCCTCGATGAGCGCGTGGGTGCCGACAAGGAGGGTCTCGCGACCGTTGGCCATCGCCTCGAGCACCTCGCGGCGAGCGCGCGCCGGGGTGCTGCCCACCAGCAGGCGCGGGGCCAGGTCATGGGGAGCGAGAAGCTCGGTGAGAGTTGCATGGTGCTGGCGGGCGAGGATCTCCGTCGGGGCCATCACCGCGGCCTGCCTGCCCCCGCGGTGGGTCATCAGAGCGGCCATCGCAGCCACGGCGGTCTTGCCGCTGCCGACATCGCCCTGGAGCAGGCGACTCATGGGACCGCTCTCGGCCATGTCGCCGAGGATCTCGTGGGCCGCCTGGCGTTGCCCGTTGGTCAACTGGAACGGCAGCGAGCGGGCAAAGGCGCGGGCGGTGTCGACGTCATAGGGGATGACGACGCCGGCGCTGCTGAGCCGGCGCCGGCGCGCCCGCTGGGCGGCCAGCTGGAGGAGGAACATCTCCTCGAAGGCGATGCGTTCGCGGGCTCGCGCAGCCAGCTCCTCGTTCTCCGGGAAATGCGCCTGGTGCAGGGCACGCGCGATGGGCATCAGCCCCTCGGCCTCGCGAACCGCCGGTGGTAAGCGGTCGGGAAGGCTGTCGGCGAGGGTCAGCAGGGGTTCGATCTGCGAGCGCAGGAAGCGCGACGTCAGCTTGCCCGACTCGGGGTAGACCGGCGCGAGCAGTCCAACGTGTCGCTGCCCCTGTCGCACAGGCTCGAACTTGGGATTTCGGTAGACGAGTCCCGTGCGCGTGCTCTCAACCTTGCCGTGGACCATCAGCTCAGGCTGTCTCTGGAGTTGGTTGAGCAGGAAGCCCTGCTTGAACCACACGGCGGTGACGACGGCGCCACTCTCATCCGTCAACGACGCCTCGACGATCACCATCCGCTGCTTGCTCGTCACCCGTCGGGTGGCGCTGCGCACCCTCACCTGCGACGTCTGGACCTCGCCGGCGCGCAGCTCAGCAAGCGGGGTGACCTGCCGGCTGTCCTCGTGACGGCGCGGCAGGTGGTAGAGGAGGTCGCGCACGGTGCTGATGCCCAGCTTGTCAAGAGCGCTGCGCTTGTCCGGGCCCACCCCGGGCAGCGCACTCACCGGCGTTGACGTGGTAACCAGTCGCAGCGCCGCCGGCCGGGTTGCGGGTGCCATCGGCGTTCGACTATAGCCGCCGTCCGCGCGGGGTCCGGCGCGGCGCGCCTCTGGCTTCCGCTTACGTGCCGCGCAACATGGCGATGCCGACGCCACCGGGCCCGCTGTAGGTCCCCACGACCGCACCGAGCTGTCCCTCGAGGATCTCGAGCCCGGGGTGGTCGGCGCGGAGCTTCGGCTCGATCAACGCGAGCAGGTCGGGGGCTCCGCAGTGGAACACCGCGAGCGCCTCGAGAGGCCGCTGCGCGGTGGCAAGCTCGACCAGCTTGGCGATCCCCTGCTGGCGGCTGCGCACGCGCGCCTCCGGCTGGACCTCGCCCTCGGCAACACGAAGCAGCGGTTTGACGTTGAGGATGCCGCCGAGCAACCCCTGGGCACGGCCGATCCGGCCGCCGCGCTGCAGGTAGGTGAGCGTGTCGAGCAACACGTACACGCCGATGCGCTCGCGTCGCTCCTCCATGCGCTCGACGACATCGTCCTGCCCCGCGCCCGCGACGACGTCGGCGAGCGCGTCGCGCACCAGGAATTGCATGCCCGCGCTCACCGTCGTCGAGTCGACGACGCGGACCGCTCCGTTGGGGAATTCCTGCGCCGCAAGGCTCGCCGACTGGATGGTGCCGCTCAGCTTCGCCGAGATATGGACGGAGACGACCGAATCCCCGGCGTCCACGAGCCGCCTGTACACCTCGGCGAACTGCTCCGGCGTCGGTTGCGACGTGCTCGGCTGCACCGGGGTGTCTGGGAGACGGAGGTAGAACTGCTCAGGGCTGAGGTCCACACCATCGCGGAACTGCTCGTCGCCGAAGCGCACGGTCAGGGGCACGACGTCGACGCCGAGGTGAGCCGCCGCGGCCGGCAGGATGTCTGACGTGGAATCCGTGACGACCCTGATCACAGGCTCATTCCAGGGAGAGGACGTACGCGTAGTGCTCCTGGCCGCCGGCGTGCAGCTCGAACTCCGTGGCCGGGAATGCGGCGCGCAGGTCATCGACCAGTTTCTCAGCGGCCGCCCCGTCGACCTTGCCGCCCCGGTACACCGTCACCAGTTCGGGCGCCTTGTCCAGCCCGCGCAGAACGGCCTCGATGACGCTGCGCTCGTCGGCGCCGACCTCGGCGATCTCGTCGTCAAGGATGCCGAGCACGTCGCCGGCCTTGATGCGCCGGCCGCCGGCGGTGCTGTTGCGGACGGCGCGGGTGACCTCGAGCGCGTGCACATCCTCGACCGCGGCCGCCATCCGCGAGCTGTTGGCTTCGAGCCCCGCGTCGGGCTCCAGGGCGAGCAGCGCCGTGATGCCCTGGGGCAGGTTGCGGGTGGGGACCACGCGCACCTCGACGTCGTCGACGAGGCCGTCGACCTGCTCGGCGGTGAGGATGACGTTGCCGTTGTTGGGCAGCAGCACGACCGCGTCGGCATGGGCCGAGCGCACCCCGTTGATGAGGTCCTCGATCGATGGGTTCATCGTCTGGCCACCCTCGACGACGCTGTCTGCACCCAGGCTGGCGAGGATGTCGCGGAAACCGCCACCGGCGGCCACGGAGACCACACCCAGGGCCTTGCGCGGCTTGCTCTCGCCAGCAGGCGCATCCGCGCCGGAGGCTCCGTCGTCAGCGTCGGCGCGCTCGAGCACCTCGTGGTGCTGCACTGACATGTCCTCGACCTTGAGCTTGCTGAGCCGGCCGCGCCGCGACGCGAGTGCGATGAGCGGTGCGGGCTCGCCGGTATGGATGTGGACGCGCACCAGCTTGGCGTCGCCGACGACGAGCGCGGACTCGCCGAGCGCGCCCAGCTCATCGCGCAGGGTGTCGACGTCCAGCTCGGGTCCGTGGATGAGGAACTCGGTGCAGTACCCCCAGCCCTCGTCCTTCATCTTCACCGCCGCCGCACCGCGCCGCACCGAGGGACGCTTGGCCGCCTTGGGCGTGTCCTCGGCGAAGGGGCGCTGGACGCGTCCTTCGCCGGAGCGCCGGCGGGGTATGCCCTCCGACGGCTGCGCCGAGTGCGGGTCGGCGATGGAGCGGCTCAGCCCCTCGAGGATCACCGCGAACCCGAATCCACCGGCGTCGACGACGCCTGCGTCGCGCAGCACCTGGAGCTGCTCGGTGGTGCGCTCAACGGCCGCATGGCTGGCGCGAACCGCCTGCTCGAGCACGATGACGATGTCGGCACTGTCCTCAGCCGCCTTTGTCGCTGCGTCGGCGGCTTCGCGAACAACGGTCAGGATGGTGCCCTCGGTGGGCTTCATCACCGCCTTGTAGGCCACCGTCCTCGCCTCGTGGAGCCCCTGTGCCCAGTTGGAGGCGTCGAGCCGGGAATTTCCGCCCACCCCCTGGGCGAGCCCGCGGAGGATCTGCGAAAGGATCACGCCACTGTTGCCTCGGGCGCCCATCAAGGATCCGTGCGCCGCCGCCGCCAGCACCGCCGAGGCGGAACCTGTCGGCGTGGCGTCCTGTGCCTCCTCGACCGCCGATCGCATCGTCAGGTACATGTTCGAACCGGTGTCACCGTCGGGGACGGGGAACACGTTGAGGTCGTTGATCTCCTCCTGGTTGGCCTGCAGCCAGGCCAGCGCGCTGCGCAGCGCTGCCAGCACCTGCTCACCGCCGACATCGAGGAGTGGCTCGCGCAGCAGGGTCAGCTTGGACCCCACCTCAGCTCCGGGCATCGTCTGTCTCCAGGTGAATGCCCTGGACATTGACGTTGACGGCGAGGACAGGCAGGCCCAGCGACTTCTCGACGGCGTAGCGCACCACGCTCATCAGGTTGTGGGCCACCTCACTGATCCGCGTGCCGTACTGGGCGATGATGTAGAGCTCGATGAGAATGCCATCGTCGCGCACCTCGAGCTCGACGCCGCGGTGGACGTTCTCGCGGTTGAGGCGCTCGGCGATGCCGTCGCGCAGTCCCCTCGCCGCCATCCCCACCACGCCGTAACATTCGTTCGCGGCGTGGCCGACGATCGACGCGACCACACGCGGTGACACCTCGATCCGACCGAGGCTCTCGGTGCGGGTCAGGGCGTGCGGGGCCTTGGTCTTGCTCGTCACGTCGGATCCCATAAGCCGCTTCACGGCCATGTGTTATCGTCGGCGATCTCCCGGAAGTGTGTCCGGGGCGCGCCAAGGCCACGTGCGTGGCGGGGCGCAATTCTAGTACGCCGTACCCCCGCTTTTCGGCGGTGGGCTGTTTTGGGATAAATCGCCACACCATGTCTCAGCGCTGCGACGTCTGCGGAAAGGGCCCGATGTCGGGCAACAACGTGAGCCATTCCAAACGGCATACCCGGCGGCGCTTCATGCCCAACCTGCAGTCGCAGCACGTCCTGCGTGGGGGCCGGCTGGTGCGAGCGAAGATCTGCACTCGCTGCATCCGCACTCAGGCCAAGGCCGCTCGCTAGGCAAGCGTCACCCAGGCAGCGCCGCGAGGCAGGGGCGAGCCGGGCTCCCCTTGGAGCACGGCGGCCATGATCTCCAGTCCGTGGACGATGCGCGGACCGGGCGGTTGACGGAGCTCGGTGGCACTGGGCAGGAGCGAGACGATGCGCATCCGGCCCTGCGACCCTGCTCAGGAAGCAGCGGTGCGCCGCGCCGCCGGCCGCGGCCGGCGAATGGCGCGCAGCAGGCTCACCATCTCGACCGCCGCGATGGCGGCATCGGCGCCCTTGTTGCCAGCCTTGCCGCCGGCCCGGTCGAGTGCCTGCTCGAGGTTCTCGGCGGTGACCACACCGAAGCTCGCCGGGATGCCCGTCGCGGCGTGAACGGCGCCGACACCGCGGGCCGCTTCGCCCGCGACCAGGTCGAAATGGGTGGTCGCGCCGCGGATGACGACGCCGAGGCAGATCACCGCGTCGACGTTGCCGTGCTCGGCCAGCTCCCTCGCCGCCACCGGGATCTCGAACGACCCCGGCACCCAGGCGACCACGAGGTCGGCGTCGCGGGCGCCGTGGCGGACCAGGGTATCGACGGCGCCCTCGAGGAGCCGCTGCGAGACGATGTCATTGAACCGTCCGACGACGATGCCAAAGCGCATCCCGGTGGCATCGAGCTTGCCCGTATGC
>CATPCA010000201.1 GCA_955652545.1 Candidatus Dormiibacterota bacterium | reverse complement strand
TGACCACGTACGGGCTCGCTCCGCTGATCGCCATGCGGGTCGTCGCCGAGGCGGTCGACGCGCAGCCGTGGTCGAGCGCGGATCCACCGGTGCTCGGCAGCTTCGCGGAATCGACGGCATGAGACTGCCGCTGGACTTCGACGACGAACCCGACACGCCTGACCGGCTGGCTGTCCTCGACACCACCGGGATCGACTGGAGCATGGTGCGTCGCAGCGCGTACGTGATTCAGCAGCACATCACCTACGCGTACGAGGGTCCAGTGCGACGCCTCCGCCAGCGCCTGATGGTGCAGCCGCGCGAGGCGCACGGCGACCAGCGGCGCGTCTCCCGCCACGTGCGTGTTGTCGATGCCGCCCCGCGCCGGGTGCGCAGCTGCCCGGACGACTTCGGCAACCACGTCGTCGACATCGACATCCCCTACGTCGCGGAGCAGGTCAGCTTCATCACGTGGAGCGTGGTCGAGCGGTGGGCTGACAGACCGCACCTCGTGGCAGCCACGTCCCTGACCGATCCGCGGCTGCTCGAGCCAACGCCGCTGACCGCCCCCGACGATGCCCTGCGTCAACTGGCCTCCGAGCTGCGCCTCACCGGGCTCGTCGGTGAGGACCTCGCCCGGGTGGCATGCCTTCGTGTGTTCGAGCTGATGACCTACGCAACGGATGTCACCGGCGTGCGCACCACGGCCGCCGAGGCCTTCGCGCAGCGGTCGGGTGTCTGCCAGGATTTTGCCCACGTTCTCCTCGCCGTCACCCGCGTTCTCGGCCTGCCGTCGCGCTACGTGTCCGGGCAGATGGTCGGCGCCGGCGGGTCACACGCCTGGGTGGAGGTGCTGCTGCCCACGCCCGACGGGCACGCGCGCGTGCTCTCGCTCGACCCCACCCATGGTCGCGTCACCGGGATGACCTACCTCACCATCGCCGTCGGCCGCGACTACGCTCACGTCGCTCCGGTGTCAGGGACCTACGTCGCCTCCCACCCCGGTGTCCTCACCATGAGCAAGCGGGTTGGGGTGATGCACCTGGCCGGCTGACCCGGCGGCTGTCAGCCGAGAAGATCGCGAGCCACGGCGCCATACAGCTCCACGGTGAGCCGCAACGACTCCTGGTCGACGCGCTCGTCGTTGCCGTGGAACATCGAGCTGTACTGCGCCAGTGACATCGCCCTGCTGTACAGGGCCATGCCGTAGGCGGGGATTCCGAGCGAGCGGAAGAAGCGCGCGTCCGTCCCACCGGTGGTGAGCGAGGGGATGCAGCGGGCCTGCGGGTACACGGCAGTGGCGGCGCGATCGATCGCGTACCAGAGCGGGGTGTCGATCGGCGACTCGCTGGGTTCGTCGCGCTGCATGATCTCGACGTCCACGTCGCCGCGCAGCGATCCGATGGCCGTGTCGAGCATCTCCAGGACGTCCTCATCGTGCTGGCCGGGCACCTTGCGGACGTCGACCTCGAGGTCGACCCGTCCGGGGATGACGTTGGTCTTGCTGCCACCCTGGATGACGTTCGGACTGACGGTGAGGTGGGTGAGCGCCTGCGCCGTGGCGGCCAGCTCGCGTGGGAGCTGGTCGATGCCGTCGGCGACATGGTCGGGATCCACCAGCGCCGCCGCGACGGTGGGCTCGAACCCCATCGCGGCGACCCAGCGACGCCATGCGTCAGTGATATGCGCTGTGGGGCGGTGGTTCGCCAGCCGGGTCACCACCTCAGCAGCCTTCACCAACGCGTTGTCGGCGTTGAGCGGACGCGAACCGTGTCCGGGTGTGCCGTGCACGCGCAACCGCAGCCAGCAGATGCCCTTCTCGCCGACGGTGATGCCGATCCGCTCCCCGGCGGGAGTGTGTTGCAGCACGCCACCGTTCTCGGTGATGACGAAGTCACAACGCACCGCGTCGACGGCGTGCTCGATCAACCAGCCCGCGCCGAGACCACCCCCCGCCTCCTCGTCGGCGACCGCCAGGAAGAGCAGGGTGCCCTGCGGCCGACGTCCGGACGCCGCCAGCCGGCGCGTCGCGACGGCCATCGATGCGGTCAGGTTGAGCATGTCGATCGCGCCGCGGCCCCACACCACGCCGTCCACCAGCTCGCCACCCAGAGGATCGCGCTGCCAGCCCTCGGCGGCGAACGGGACGACGTCGGTGTGCCCCATCAGCATCAGTGTCGGGGCTGAGGGATCCGCGCCCTCGACGCGGGCAAGCAGCGAAGCCCGGCCGGGGTGCGACTCAAATGTCGTCAGCTCCACGCCGGACCCGCGCAGGTGATCCGCCAGCAACGCGGCATTCCGCAACTCCTGTCCGGAGTCACGCGTGCCATCGTTGACGCAGCCGTTGCGGATCAGTCGCTGGAGAAGGTCGGTGACCTCGGCGACGATCTCACTCATCTCGCCTGATGCTACCGGAGTGGGTGCGCGGGACCCTCGGATGGAGGGTTCTTGGGAGCCGAGGACCGCCGCAACACCCACTCGGCCACCATAGAGATCGTGCCCACCCATCAGGAGCAGATGCCCCGCCGCGCCGACCTGCGCAACCTCGCCATCGTCGCCCACGTCGACCATGGCAAGACGACGCTGGTCGACGCTCTCCTCAAACAGTCTCGCGTGTTCGCCGCTCACGAGCAGGTGGGCGTGCTGATCATGGACAGCAACGACCTCGAACGCGAGAAGGGGATCACCATCCTCGCCAAGACCACCTCGATCCGCTATCGAGGAGTCAAGCTCAACATCATCGACACACCGGGGCATGCCGACTTCGGTGGCGAGGTCGAGCGCGTGCTCGGCATGGCCGACGGCTGCCTCCTGCTCGTCGACGCCGTCGAAGGACCGATGCCGCAGACGCGTGTCGTGCTCCGCCAGGCGCTGGCGCTGGGCCTGCGTCCGATCATCGTCGTCAACAAGATCGACAGGGCCAATGCGCGTCCCGCAGAGACTGTCGAGCTCACCCACGACCTGTTGCTCGAGCTGGCGACCGACGCCTCGCAACTCGACGCGCCGGTTGTGTACACCAACGGCCGTGAAGGCACGGCGACGATGGACCTGAAGCACGAGGGCACCACGCTCGAGCCCCTTCTCGACACCATCCTCAGCCATGTTCCGCCGCCACCGGCCGACCCGGACGCGCCGTTCCAGATGCTGGTGAGCAACCTCGACCACGACAACTACAGCGGTCGCCTCGCCCTGGGCCGGATCAACAAGGGCATCCTGCGCGTCGGTCAGCAGGTGGTGGTGTGCGCCGCCGAGGGTGTCGGACCGCGGCAGCGCATCAACACGGTCCTGACTGTCGAGGCGCTGCAGCGCGTTCCGGTGGATGAGGTTGCCGCCGGCGAGATCGTCTACATCACCGGCCTCGCGGACGTGGCCATCGGTGACACGGTGGCCGACGCCGACGATCCCGTTGCGCTGCCTCGCCCGGAGGTGGGTGAGCCCACGTTGCGCATGCAGTTCTCGGTGAACCAGTCACCGCTCTCCGGTCGTGAAGCCACTCTCAGCAGCACGTCTCGCCAGCTGCGCGCCCGCCTCGATCGCGAGCTGCTCACCAACGTCGCCCTGCGCGTCGCCGACGGTCCCACCGCCGACATCTTCGAGGTCAGCGGCCGCGGTGAGCTCCACCTCGCCATCCTCATCGAGACGATGCGTCGCGAGGGATATGAGTTCGAGGTGTCGCGACCGGCGGTGATCACCCGCGACATCGATGGCCACCGCCACGAGCCGGTGGAGGAGTGCATCATCGACTGCGACGCGGACGCCGTGGGGGCGATCGCCGAGACGCTCGGTTCGCGCGGCGCCCAGATGCAGTCGATGCGCACCGATGCCACCGGGCGAGCCCGCCTCATCCACCACGCGCCCACGCGGGCGCTCATCGGTCTGCGCAGCCAGATCCTCACGCTGACCCGGGGCACCGGGGTGATGTCGACCCGCCTGCTCGGCTGGGAGCGCTGGCGCACCCTGCCGCCGACCACGCGCAACGGCGTGCTCACCGCCAGCCAGCCGGGCACCGCGGTGGCGTACGGCCTGCTTGGGCTTCAGGAGCGCGGCCAGCCTTTCATCGGCCCCGGGACAGCTGTCTACGAGGGCATGGTCGTCGGGCTCAATCGGCGCCCCGGTGACCTCCACCTCAACGTCACCAAGCAGAAGCAGAAGACCAACATCCGTTCGTCCACCGAGGACGCCACCGTCCGGCTGGTGCCGGCTCGCACCATGTCACTGGAGGAGAGCCTCGACTTCATCGAGGACGACGAACTGGTCGAGGTGACGCCCAAGGGCATCAGGCTGCGCAAGCGCGTGCTCAATGCCGATGAGCGCAACAAGATCCGCAAGCGCGCGGGTCAGTCGAGCTCGAACATGACCTCGTCGGCGTAGCACCAGTACCAGGCTTCGTCGGGCTCGAACGACTGGACCACCGGGTGCGCCGTCGCCCTGAAGTGTTTGGTCGCGTGCTTGCTTGGCGAGGAGTCACAGCAGCCGATATGGCCACAGACGGTGCAGCGTCGGAGGTGCACCCACCTCTGGCCGATGGCGAGGCACTCGACGCACCCGGGCGCGGTGGGCGGGGCGTCGGTGATGGTGTCGAGGTGGCTGCACGATTCGGCCATGCAGAGAGCCTACCGGAAGCCTAGCGAACGGACGCCGGACGTGGCCTGCGGCGGCGAAAGCCGCCGGCGCCAACCGAGCGCTGCGGACGGCGGTTCGGCCGGTGGTCGGCGATGCCCATCGGCGGGGCGGCGATCCACCGGATGTCGCCGGTGTTGAGCAGGTGGTCGGTGTCGGCCCCGGGCAGCTCGGGAGCGCCCAGACGGCGCAGCTTGCGCCACTTCTCGGCGTCCTCACGGGTGAGGAAGGTGAAGGCCCGCCCGGCAGCGCCGTTGCGCGCGGTGCGGCCGACGCGGTGGGTGAGCCATTGCGGCGTCTCGGGCAGCTCGTAGTTGACGACCACGGCGACGCCGCTGATGTCGAGGCCGCGGGCGGCAACGTTGGTGGCGACGAGCACATCGGCCTGGCCGCTGCGGAACATCGCGACCGCACGATCCCGCGCGTTCTGCGACAGGTTGCCCTGCAGCTCGACACTGCGATGACCGCGTGCGTTGAGGTCGCGTGCCAGGCCTTTGGCACCATGCTTGGTGCGGTGGAACACCAGCGCCGATCCGTCGTGGCGGCGGAGCAGCCGTGACAGCGTGTCCACCTTGTTGGCGCGCTCCATGTGCAGGATGGCGTGCTCGAGGGTCGGCTCGCCCTGCATGGCCACTCGGATGATTGCGGGCTCGACGAGATGGCGGTCGATCATGCGCTGCACCCACGCCGGCATCGTCGCGGACGTGAGCACCGTCTGGCGGCGCCGGGGCCCGTCGCCGGGGGTCATGGCGATGATCCGCTCGACGTCAGGCGCGAATCCCTGGTCGAGCATCTCGTCTGCCTCGTCGAGGACCAGGTACTCAACGGTGGAGAGATTCGCCTTGCCCTGGCTGGCCAGGTCGAGGATGCGACCCGGGCAACCGATGACCACGTCGGGGCTGTAGCGAAGCGCGTTGAGCTGGCTGCCGTAGCCCACACCTCCATAGAGCATGGCCACGCGCAGACCCTTGTCGATGCCTCTCAGCACGGCGCCGATCTGGTTGGCGAGCTCGCGCGAGGGCGCCACCACCAGGGCGCGCGCTCCGCCATCGCGGCGATGGCCGGCGAGTCGTTCGACCATGGGGATGAGAAAGGCGAGGGTCTTGCCGGACCCGGTCGGGGCCTCGGCAACGACGTCGCGACCGGTGAGCAGAAGCGGGATCGCCTCAGCCTGGACGGGCAGCGGCGTGGTGATGTGCGCCTCTTGCAAGGCCTGGAGTGTGCGCGGACGCACACCCATCTCAGCGAACGATGTCATGGATCTCCTGAGCCGTCAGGCTCTGCGCTTCCCCTCGAAGCTCTGGTCGTTGTGCCTGGCTTGGGGAACCCGTGGGACACGGGGAGAGGAACCGCAAGAAGGGCAGCGGCGCATGAAAGAAACGCCGCAGTCAATTGACACCCTACCACGTGGCGGCGTTCTGGCGGCGAAACGCGGCTGTCGCGAAAGCAACCACAGCAACCAGTGCACGCGAAGGCATTGGTCACGCAGCGGGCAGACGGTTGTTGGCCTCCAGGTCACGATGAGCCGCCGGCTCACCGGGTTCCGTTGTTCCAGTTGATGTCAGCAACCATCTGTTTTCGAGGGATGGAGTGAGGAAATACTGGGCGTACCGGGTCGTCGAGGCGCTCGCCAACATGATGCCCTTGGCGGTCGCGTACGCGCTGGCCATCGCCGCCGTCCACGTGATGCTGGTGTTGTCACCCGGGCGATTCGTCGGACTCAGCTCCAACCTGACCCACGTCGTCGGTGAGCTTCCGCCGCGCCGCCTGCGCGCGCTGGTGCGTGCCAACGCGCGCAACCTGGGCAGGTCATGGGTCGATGTGCTGCGCATGTCGCGCCCGAGCTCGTGCGCGCGACGCCTCGACATCGAGGGTCTCGATCACCTCAACGAGGCTCTGGCCGGCGGCCGCGGCGTGGTCATGGTGGCCAGCCATCTCGGCCCGTGGGATGCCGGCCTGGTCGCTTTCAACTCGGGCACCGGCACAGTGGCGGTTCTTGCCGAGGTGGTGCATCCGATCCGGCTGTTCGACCACCTGCGCCGCGGTCGTGCGCGGCTCGGCGTCAGCGTGATCCCTATCGACGTCGCCGCGATGCGCGTCGCCGATGCTGACGTCGCCCGGCGCATCGGCGCCGGAGCGCTGCGCCAGGTGTTCGGGGTGCTGCGCGGCAATGGCACCGTGGCCATCGCCATCGACCGCGACCTCACCGGCGCCGGCGTACCCCTGCAGTTCTTCGGCGAGCCCACCCCGATCCCCCTGGGCGTCGTCGACATCGCGATCCGCTGCAACTCCGCGCTCGTCCCGGCGTGGTCGGTGCGCCACGGCGGCAGGCTCTGTCTGTTTGCGATGCCGCAGATTCCGTACGATGCCGGAGCCCCGCGCGAGGCTGAGGTTCAGCGCGTTGCGCGCATCGTGCTCGCCGCGTTCGAGCCGGTGATCAAGCAGAACGCCGACCAGTGGCACGTGCTTGATCCCATCTGGCCGGCGTCCGCACCCGTGGGCACCCGCTTTTCCGGGCTGCGCCACGCACCGCTGTTGATCGCGCTCTTCTGCGCCGCACTGACGGCAGCGGGGATGAGCGGCTGGGGGCTCGGCCTCACCTCGTTCACCACGACGCCTGACTGGTGGATCCGGCCCGCTGTCGGCTCGGGTATCGCCGCCATCGCGCTGGTGGCGCTCCCCCGAGTGGTGCTCTGGGCGCGCTCCAACCGCATTCGCTTCCTCGCCGCGGTGGGGCGCGCCGCAATGACCCTCACCACCG
Source organism: Candidatus Dormiibacterota bacterium (assembly GCA_955652545.1). The sequence continues at coordinate 4,127 of CATPCA010000201.1, read as the reverse complement.
CGGCTCTGGTGACCGGCCTCAGCGGGGTGCTCATCGGCGCACTGCGCCACTGAACACCTGACGGCCGGCGGGGAGCGCGCCGCTCCACGGTGAGCCGTTGCAGAGTCCTCCCGGATGGCTGCACTGCTCGCGCTCGTCTCCGCGGTCGGGTACGGGATCAGCGATTTCAGCGGCGGGCTGGCCTCGCGGCGGGCGCCGGCCATCGCCGTCGTGCTGGTGAGCAACAGCCTCACCCTGGTCATCGCTCTGTTCGCGGTGGCGCTGCTGCCCGGGTCGGCGTACCACGTCGGCGACGTCTCCTGGGGGCTCGCCGCCGGCACCGTCGGCGTGGTCGGGGTGATTCTCCTCTACCGCGGACTGGCCATCGGACCGATGTCGGTGGTGGCACCGCTCACCGCGGTGCTCAGCGCCGTGGTGCCCATCGTCGTCGGTGTTCTTCGTGGTGAGCGCCCGGGCGCGCTGGCGTTGTGCGGCGTGGCGCTGGCCCTGCCCGCGATGGTGCTGATCGGGCGGGAATCGGATGCGCACGTTGGAGCACCGGTCAGCCGCGGCGCGCTGCTGTCGGCGCTCGCCGCCGGGATCAGCTTCGGCGGCTTCTACGTGCTGCTCGCTCAGACCGGGTCGGACGGCGGCGCGTGGCCGCTGGTCGGGCAGCGGGCGGCCTCGGTGGCCATCCTTCTCGGCCTCACCGGCGTCGCTGTGCGGCGGGGCATCCCCGCGCTGCCGCAGGGGCGCACCCTGGGTCTGGCCATCGTGGCGGGGATCACCGACTTCGTGGCCAACCTCGCGTACGTGCTGGCCACCCATCGCGGCCTGCTCGCCCTGGTAGCCGTGCTCAGCTCGCTCTACCCGGCGGCGACGCTGGTCCTGGCCCGGGCAGTCCTCAGCGAGCGCCTTGCCCGCGGGCAGTTGGGCGGCCTTCTGCTCGCTGCTGTTGCTGTCGTGCTCATCGCCGCCTGAGGATCAATGCGCCTGGGCGTATTCCCCGATCGGGATGCCGGCGATGTCGTCGCTGTCCTCGGAGAGCTCCGAGCGGCCACGGCTGAGCGGCGAGCGCCCGGCGATGAGGTCCGCCATCTCCTCGCACCAGAACGCCAGGCCGCAGAACTGGTAGGTGAAGAAGCCCTTCGACAGCGCTGGGCTGTTCTTCTCGAAGACCTTGTGGCCGATGACCTGCAGCGTCCAGCCCGCCAGGAACAGGGGCACGCCCACCCGTGGTCGGGCGACCATGAGCGGCATCGACGTGGCGACCGCCGGGATTCCCACCAGGTGGGTCGCGCGGACCCCCACGGTGGTGTGCTGCGAGCGGTAGTACGCCATCTTCTCCTCGAAGGACGCGCTCCGCGGTGGCACGTCGGTATCGGCGGCGATCGGTGTCATCTCCATCACGATGAGGTTCTCCCTGGTCCGCGGCGGCGGCGTGAACGGGCTCGTCTGGGCACTCCAACTGCGGAACTCCAACGCCCTCCTCAATTGTGGCGCACCGCACCCCGCGCGGTTCGGCCGCCTCCTGTCAGCCAGCTACCATGCCCGGCCATGCGCGCCCAGCGGATTGAATCGCTCGACGGTCCCGACGGTCTGCGCCTCGCCGACTTGCCCGAGCCAGGCGGCGACGGCCAGGTGGTCATCGCCGTCGCCGCCGCCGGCGTCAGCTTCCCCGACGTGCTGATGAGCCGCGGCCTCTACCAGACCAAACCGCCGCTGCCCTTCGTGCCCGGGGTCGAGGTCGCCGGCACGGTGAGAAGCGCGCCCGACGGCAGCGGGTTCGCCGCGGGCGATCGCGTCATGGCGGTGACCATGCTCGGTGGTTTTGCCGAGGTTGCGGTCGCGCCGGCCGCCCTCACCTGCCCGCTGCCGGAGCGGCTCAGCATGGAGCAGGGGTCGGGGCTGATCCTCAACTACCACACCGCCCATTTCGCACTGACCCGGCGGGCCGGCGTCATCGCCGGAGACACGGTCGTCGTCCACGGCGCGGCGGGCGGGGTGGGCACGGCTACGATCCAGGTCGCCAAGGCGCTCGGCGCAAACGTGGCGGCGGTGACGAGCAGCCCGGACAAGGCCGAGATGGCCCGCACCGCCGGTGCCGACAGCGTCATCGACAGCGGGGGAGACTGGTCGGCGGAGGTGCGAGGCCTCAACAAAGGTCGCGGCGCCGATGTCATCGTCGACCCTGTCGGCGGCGATCGGTTCGACGAAAGCCTCCGCTGCCTCGCTCCCGGCGGCCGCCTGGTGGTGGTCGGGTTCACCGAGGGCCGGATCCCCACGGTTGCCGCCAACCGCCTCCTGCTGCGCAACATCTCCATCGTCGGCGCCGCCTGGGGCGCGTGGTTGGGCGGTGACCCATCTCTCTTCGCGACCACGGTGGCCGCGCTGCAGCCGATGATCGAGGCCGGCCGGGTGGCTCCGCCGATCGGGGCATCGTTCCCGCTCGCCGAGGCGGCAGACGCCCTGCGACTCATCGACGACAGACGCGCCATCGGCAAGGTCGTGCTCACCGTCTGAGCCGTGGCCCGCTCGACCCTCTGACGGTAGGTCCGAAAACCGCCAGCAGAGATCCCGTCTCGACGGTCATGCTGCTGTCATGCACGAGGATTTCGAGGCCTGTTATCGAGCCATCCTCAGCCGTGACGCGCGCTTCGACGGCAGGTTCTTCACCGCGGTCACCAGCACCGGCATCTACTGCCGTCCCATCTGCCCGGCTCAGACACCCAAGCGGGCCAACGTGCGCTTCTACCCGAGCGCCGCCGCGGCGCAGGCCGCCGGCTTCCGCGCCTGCCTCCGCTGCCGCCCGCACCTCGCCCCCGGACCGGTCCAGCCACCGGGTGGCGATCGCGTCGTCGACCGGGCGCTGCGGCTGATCGCCTCCGGAGCCGCCGACGGCGGGGCCGGGGTCGCCGCCCTGGCCCGACGGCTCGAGGTCAGCGAGCGCCACCTTCATCGAGTCCTGTCCGACACCATCGGGGCCGGGCCTCTGACGCTGGCGCGGATGCGCCGCCTCCAGACCGCCCGAACGCTGATCGAGCAGACCGGCATGCCCATCACCGACGTCGCCTTCAGCGCCGGCTATTCGTCGCTCCGCCAGTTCAACAGCGAGGTTCGAGCCGGGACCGGCCGCGCCCCCACCGAGCTCCGCCGCCGTGGCTCCGCCGGCCACGACGGTGAGGGCGCCATCGTCCTACGCTTGGGCGTCCGGCCTCCCTTCGACGGCTGCTCCCTGCTCGCATTCTTCGCGCAGCGAGCCGTCTGCGGGGTGGAGCGCTGCTCCTCCAGCTCCCTGACCCGGTCGATCTCGCTCCCCAGGGGCGCGGCCGTCGTCGAGCTGGAGCCGCAGGCGACACAGCTGGTGGTCCGGCTCTGGCTCGACGACGTCCGCGACCTCAGCGCTGCGGTGGACGCCTGCCGGCGCCTCTTCGACGTCGACGCCGACCCGGAGGCGATCGCCACAGTCCTCAGTGCGGATCCGCTGCTCGCGCCCCTGGTGCGTGACCGGCCGGGGCTGCGGGTGCCTGGCTGTGTGGATGCCGAGGAGATTGCGATCAGGGCCGTCCTCGGCCAGCAGGTCTCCGTTGCCCGTGCTACTGCGCTCGCGTCGCGGCTCACCGAGCAGCTGGGTGCTCGGCTGCCGCAGCCGCGCCACGGCGTGGACCGGACATTCCCGACGGCGGCGGCGGTCGCGGAGGCAGACCTCGAAGGCCTCGGCCTCACCGCCGAGCGCGCCGCGACGCTGCGCAGGCTCACGCTGGCGATCGCCGGCGGAGACATCGACCTCACCGCGGCCGCTGATGGCGCCGAGACGGCACGCCGACTGTTGTCGATCCGAGGTATCGGCGCGTGGACAGTCACGTATGTCGCCATGCGCGGTCTTCGCGACCCCGACGCCTTCCCGGCGGGCGACCTGGGTCTGCGCCGGGCGTTCGCCCAGACGGGCGGGGGAGACGACGCTGCGCTGGTCGCGCGAGCCGAACGATGGCGCCCCTGGCGCGCCTACGCCACCGTGCACCTCTGGAACCAACTGTCGCATCCCGTCCACACCATGGAGACTTCCCTGTGACCCTGATCACAAGCACAATCGAGACGCCTCTCGGCGCCATGTCGCTCATCGGTACGCAGGAGTGCCTGCACGTCGC
>CATPCA010000200.1 GCA_955652545.1 Candidatus Dormiibacterota bacterium | reverse complement strand
ATGGTGCCACCGGGTCAGCAGACCTGCTTCACCGCCGGCGAGGATCACGGGTACGCCGTACAGCTCGTCTGAGGGCCAGACCTCGGTGCGACGCAGGGAGCCGCTCGCGATCTCCAGGAGCGTCATCGGCGAGTAGTCGCCCGCGCGGTCGAGGTCAGAGCGCGCAATCGTGCGACCGTCATCATCGGCGATGTCGACGGACATACGCGCGGGCGCGGCGTGGACGAGCACGCGTGAGAATCCGCCGGCGGTGGTGCATCGCGAGAATTCCAAGCCGTTCATCCCACCATCGCGTGAGCGGACGTCCCATGTCCAGTTCATGCGGTATACCTTACAGGTGTTTGCCCGGGCGACCGTGCGGCCTCCTTTCACCAGGAGAGCATCTGAGCCGCGGTGCACTATTTGTCGTTGGTCGAATGGCGGAAGGTCACGCTCATGCGCGGTCCTGCGGACGCTGCTTTGGGAATCGTGTGTTGCCACGTGCGCTGGCTGCTGCCGCCCATGACAACCAGGTCACCAGGCTGCGGCGACCGGGTGAGCGCCGTACGGCCCCCGACCGGGCGGAGCAGGAACCGCCGCGGATGCCCCAGGGACACGATCGCCACCAGCGGATCTTCCACGGTGCGGGCGATGCGATCGCCGTGCCACGCGACGCTGTCGCGCCCGTCGCGATACAGGTTGACCCCAACGGAGTCGAAACGGCGTCCGTAGTGCTCGCACAGACGCGCTCGCATCTGCTCCACCACGGTCGGGAGCGGACCGTCGGCGCCGGTTGTCGACCAACCGGCGAGCAGTCGTGGGTGAACGACGCGCTTGCCGTGGATGACCATCTCACCGGTGTGCCATGGAGCGTTCGTGAGCAGCCACTCGAAGAGCTGGCCGGGAGCCTGCAGCCAGCCAGGAACGTGATCCACCCACGCCGTCTCGTCAAGCTCGATGCGACGGCCGCCGTCGAACGCCATGTCTGACCAGCTCTCCGTCGCGGTGAGCGCGTCGAACAGCGACGGCTGCCACGTGAGCGATTCTGCGCCGAGCATGAGACTCAGACTAGCGAACGGCCGGCTCGCGGCGGCCTGCCGGCACGGTCAGCCTGACCTCCGCGCACTCGGAGCTATATTCGACCCATGAGCCTCCGGCGCGGCCTCGTGATCGGCGCTGCCGCGGGCGCAGCAGGCACGACGGCGCTCAACGCCGTCACCTACCTGGACATGGCGGTTCGGGGCCGGCCGGCGAGCCACACGCCGGAGAACACCGTCAACAAGCTGGCGAGCGTCGCCCATGTCTCCATACCCGGTGATGGCGACGATCGCGACAACCGGGTCGCCGGCCTCGGACCGCTGACCGGCCTGGCTGCTGGCGTCGGCGTTGGTGCCCTGTTGGGGCTTGCTCGGTCGACAGGCTGGCGACCGGGCCTGGCGGTCAGCGCAGTCGGGGCAACCGTCGGCGCGCTCGTGGGAAGCAACGGGCCGATGACCCTGCTCGGGGTCACCGATCCGCGCACCTGGTCGGTCATCGACTGGGTGAGTGACCTCGTCCCTCACGTGGCCTACGGAGCCGTCACGGCCGCCGTCCTGCACGAGTTGGACCGTCAGAGGTGACCTCGATGACCAGGATGCGCCCGGTCTCCTGCTCTGGCATCACGCCACTCTGCGGAGCCCACCCCGCGGCACCGCGCCGCGGGGTGGGTCGCCTGCTGTCAGCCGGTGATCGACAGCTGGAGCACCCGGGTGCCCCAGTTGCGCAGCCCGTTGGTGGTCTGGCTCAGCTTCGGCGGGACGTACTCGGTGGCAAACCACATGGTGTGGCTCACGGTGTCGAGCAGCGCGTACGAGTAGTCGCCCCAGCGATTGTTACCCGGCTTGGGCTTGTATGGCTGCGTGCCACCTGCCGGGATGATCGGGGCACCGAAGTTGAACCCGAATTGGCCGAGAACCGCGTATGCCGCGCTCGGGTAGTTGTTTGCCCCGGTGAGGGTGAACACCATCGCGGTGCGTCCCCCGGAGTTGACAGCCATCGCGGGGTAGAGCAGGTAGTTGCCGGCGCTGCCCAAGTACCCCTGCCGCTGGATGGCGGCGCTGCTGATCGCAGTCCCGGTGAGGGTCGGCTGGATCTTGAACCACGCCGCGCCGTCGCGAACTGTTGGGTCACTGCCGGTTTTCAACGCGGTCTCGAGCTCGGCAGAGACCGAGCCGTTTATCCACTCCGCCTGTTGCATGCGGTCGTCGTTCTGGTTGATCGGGCTGGTCGAACCCTTCTGCACCGCGGGAACCGGGAAGGCATACAGCTCCGACGTGATCACGACGTCTGACAGCAGCGGGCTCTGACCGCCGTGGATGTCACGTTGCGTGATCGCCCACACAGCGACGCGGTTGTCACTGGTGCTCCCGGGGTCGAGCGAGCTGAGGAAGTACTCCGCGTTCGGGGCGCCGATGCTCGTCGCCGGCTGGAGGGATGCCGCCTGGACGCCGACGGCGGGGTCGGGGGCGCTGAACTGGGCGAAGGTCGTCGCGGTGCCGGCCAGCATGTTGGTCTTGTCGAGGGCGTAGACCTGCGCGCCGTTGAAATTCGGACCGAGGATCGAGAATTCATTGGTGCTGACGTACACGTTGAACTGGTCGATGCCGAAGAGCGGCTGGTCGCCGAAGCAGGGGCAGCCGTTGACGGTGTTGCTGGCGTCGGTGGTGTCGATCCGGTAGAAGTTGAAGAACTTGCTTGGGTCGCCGCTGGTGCTGACCCCCACGTCGAAATGCGACTGAGTGCCGGCAGCGTTGATGAACAGGATCAGCGTGAACCACCTGTTGCTCGACGCCTCGTAGAAGCAGCGCGGATCGCTGGTGAACTCGTACCCGCCTTCGTTGAACAGGTCGTTGACGTTGTACGGTCCCACGACGACGGCCCCCGCGGTGGTGTACACCGTGTACGCGGAGTTCACTGCCTCGAGGACGAAGCCGTTGCCCTCACACAGTCCCTGGTCGGGTGGCTCGAACTGCGCACCGTAGTTGGTCTTGGCGCTGTCGAGGCTGCTGGTGCCGTTGAAGTTGCGCAGCAGTGTCGAGGAAAAGGCGGCGTTCGATGCCGGGGTGTTCGGGACCGCACGGTTCGAGCGTGCCGCCGTGCCGCGCGTCGATCTCGTCGGCAGCGCGCCATGTTGACGGGTGGATGCGCTGGCGGACGGCGCCTGCTTGCCGCTCGCGTTCGGCGACACCGTGTGCATGGTCCCAGTTGTTGTCGATGCCGCCGCGGGGGTGGCGTGGGAGAGTGCTCCTGGAGCACCCACGGCGGTGGCCCCGGCGGCCACAGCAACGATGGCAAGCGCTGCCCGGCGCCACGGGGCGCGGGCAAGTGACGTGGAACGACGGACCGGCATGGTCGAGGACCCCCCAGAGGTGTGGACGTGACGGTGGGCGAAGTGCCGCGCATGGTAGGCAGATCCGGTCGAACACTTCAAGCCGACGGCGCCCAGGGGACCGGCGGCGCCACAATTCCGCCATGCCGAGGCCCCAGCCCGCCGGAGGCGGTCCTCACCGCCAATGACGCCGACTGTCGAGGACGTCGACTTCGTCGTCATCGGGTCCGGCCCCGCCGGCGAGAAGGCGGCTTCGCACGCCGCCTACTTCGGCAAGCGCGTCGCCGTGGTGGAGCGATCCGAGCGCGTCGGCGGAGCACCCATCGGCACCGCCGGTGTGCCCACCAAGACCCTGCGCGAGACCGCGCTCTACCTCACCGGCTTCCGGAGGGCCGACGTCTACGGGGTGGGGATGCACCTCGATGCCAGGCGGATCACCGAGCTGGCGCGGCAGCGCAACGAGGAGGTGCAGTCGACCATGGTGGCGCGCGTCCGCGAGAACCTGGCGCGCAACCACATCGAGCTGGTGCACGGCACGGCGCGGCTCGGCCCCGACCGCACCGTCCAGGTCCGCGCTGCCGGTGGCGGTGCCGACCGTGTCCTGCGCGGTCAGGCCGTGCTCATCGCCACCGGGTCCACACCGCTCCATCCACCGGACATCCCGTCAGGCGACACGCACATCCTCGACGCCGACAGCTTCATCGCCGCGCTCCACCCGATCGACTCGGTGATGGTCATCGGCTCCGGCCCCATCGGCTGCGAGTACGCCTCGATCTGCGCGGCGATGGGGACACAGGTGACGCTCATCGATGTCGCCGATCGCGTGCTCGGCATGGTCGACGGCGAGATCGCCGCGCAGCTGACCACCGTGTTCGCCGGCATGGGCGTGGACGTGCGCCTGGCCACGACGGTGAGCGGCGTGGTCCGGCGCGGCGATGTGCTCGAGGTCAGCCTCTCCGACGGTGAGGT
>CATPCA010000199.1 GCA_955652545.1 Candidatus Dormiibacterota bacterium | reverse complement strand
GCTCGCACCGACGCGAATCGATCCAGCAGATCGCTCAGCTTCCAGTCCTTGAAACGCGTGAACCCGGCCTCGCGGTCCACCGGTTCGAAAACGTGTTCGGTACCGTGATCGAGGATCACCCGCGTCCGATCGATCCAGTCGCACTCCTCGATGTGAGTGAGATGCCCCACGACTTGGTACGGAGACCACGTGTCGGGTCCTTCATCTTTGATGGTCCAGTCGTCGGAGAGGCCCAGGAGCATCGCTCGCAGCACATCCGGAGTTCGACGAAGCATTTCCGTGCCCAGCTCGAGTGAGAAGTCCAAGGCATCCTCCAACGTGGCTTCAGTCGCCCTTCGCGTCCAGCGTGCGTTTCTGCGGGTAGACCGTTTCGCCACGTTCCAGCATGGCGACGAACTGCTGCAGTCGCCGGCTCCGGGTGCCCGGGTCCCGCGTCGCAGCGATCCTATGGATGATCGCGTAGCGGTTCTGCCCGGTGAGAATGGCAAACATCGCGTGCGCACGTGGCGAGTCCGCCAGCGCGGCGGCGAGGTCTCCCGGTACCTCCGCCGCCGCCTGTCCGGGGTAAGCATCCGCCCATCGTCCGTCGGCCTTGGCGCGGTCGACCTCGGCGATCCCGGCTGGGTGCATGCGGCGCTCTATGAGCAGACGCGCCACCAACCCCACATTGCGTTGCGACCACCGGCTGCGAGCGCGCCGAGGCGTGAAGCGCTGACAGTGCGTGGCGTTGTCGCGCCCTTTGGCCTGGCCGTCGATCCAACCGAAACAGAGGGCGTCCTCGACGGCCTGCGCGTACGTCAGCGTCGTCGGACCGGCGACCCCTTTGCGGGCGAGGACGAGCCAGACTCCGCTCGGTTGACCGTGGTGCCGGTCGAGCCACCGTCTCCACTCCAGCGCGTCGGCAACCAGTAGTTCGGGAAGTTGCACAGATGTCATCTGGTCGCAGACTGCCAGATGGGGATAGCGTGAGGCGTCACGCCGATCTCGGCGCGACGCCTCACTTTTCCGGACGCCTCAGGCGATGGTGAACGGGGCGGAGGCGGCGACGTCGTAGGGCGTCGTGTCGTTCTTGTTCAGTTGCACGATGTAGGCGCCGGGTTCGACGCTGGGCGGCGCCGACGCATTGATGTCGCCCTGCGTCTCGGCTAGCGCGGAGGCTGGGAAGGAGACGTGCACGATCTTTGACTGACCGCCGGCGAGGTCGACCCTGGTGAAACCGACCAGCCGTTGCGGCGGCACCACCACGCTGCTGACCGGCTGGCTCACGTACACCGGGACGATGTCGGTTCCCGGCGTCGTTCCCATGTTGGTCACGGTGAATGTCGCCGTTGCCGTGCTATTCCTCGACACGGTTGGTGTCACCGACAGGTTGCTGGTCTGGAAGGAGGTGTACGACAACCCGTAGCCGAAGGGGTACAGCGGGTTGTAGGCGTGACCTTGGCCGGAGCCGGTCCCCGGCAGCTGGTCGAAAACCTTGGGCTGGTCGCCGAGCGGCGACGGCGCTCCGCCATTGAAGTCACCGCCCACGGTCGGGGCGTCGGACGGCCAGCTGACCGGGAGCTTGCCGCTCGGGTTGAACTTGCCGAAGATCGCGTCGGCCACCGCCTGCCCGGCTTCGGTGCTCCCCTGGTAGGCCATGAGCACGCCATTGGCGCTCTCCGCCGCCGGTCCGAGGCCGACCGGGCGGCCAGCGATGACGACCACGATCACGGGCTTGTGGGTTCCCTTCAGCGCCGCGATCAACGCCTGCTGATCCGGGGGCAGCTGCGGTGCTGGGTTGTCGCCGAGGCCCTCGGCGTACGCCTTTTCACCGACGGCCACGACGTAGGCGCTGGCGGTGCCGGCGTCGGCCAGAGCCGATGCCTGGTCCGGCGCGAACACCGCGTTCGAGTCGTCTCCCATGACGCCCTGCTTGACGGTCGTACCGGGCGGGATCTGATTGGGCGGGCCCATGCAGCACACATGACCGGCACCGAAGACGCCTTGCCAACTGACACTCCAGCCACCCAGCTGGTTGGTCATCGAGTCGGCGCTCGGGCCGGTGACCACAACGTGGCTGGACGGTGAGAGGGGCAGGACATTGCCCTGGTTGCGCAGCAGGGTCATCGACTCGTACGCCGCCTTCAAGGTCTGATCGCGGCCAGCGGTGACCGCGGCATCGGCGGCAGCAGCGTTGACACAGGGGACGCTCGGGTCGTTGATACACGGCTGGTCGAAAAGACCGAGCTGGAACTTCAGGGTCAGAATCCGCCGCACCGCTTGGTTGATGCGGCCGTTGGAAATCGCTCCCGTCGACACGTCGTGGAGGATGGCGGCCTGCCATTGATCGGGGTTGGTGACCTCCATGCTCATGTCAACGCCCGCATTCACGGCCTTGGCGATGGCGCCGGCCAGATCGGGGACGATGTGATAGGCGCTTTGCAGGGCTGGCACGTCCTGGTAGTCGCTGATGACCACGCCCTGGAAGCCCATCTGGTTGCGGAGGATGTCCGTCAGCAGGTAGTGCGATGCAGTGGCGGGAACGCCGTTGATCGACCCGGAGTCGACCATCACGGTTCCTGCGCCGGCATCGATGCCACCCGCATAGGACGGGAGGATCATGCTCTGGAGGTAGCTCAGCGGCAGGAGCGCCTCGTTACGGTCGTGCCCGTTGACCGACTGCGAGTACCCGGCAAAGTGCTTGATGGTGGCGGTGACGTTGAGCGAGTTCGCTGTCCCGGGCGTCTGCAGCCCCTGCACGTTGGCGCCGCCCATCGCGGCCGACAGCACCGGCTCCTCCGCCCAGGTCTCATATGTCCGGCCCCACCGGTTGTCGCGGGACAGATCCTGGACGGGCGCGAAATCCCACACCCAGCCTGTGGCTCGGAGCGCGTTGCCCGTGGTGGCGCCCCCGGTTTGCGCGGCGGCGGGGTCCCACGTGGCGCCCATCCCGATCGACTGCGGGAACAGCGGCGCCTGCCAGGGATGGCCGAAACCGTGCACAGCGTCGACGCCGAAGATCAAGGGGATGTTCAGCCGAGAGTGGGCGACGGCGTAGCTCTGGATGGTGTTGTATTCGTTGGCCCAATCCAAGCCCGTGTTGCCGATGCCCCCCTTACCGGTGGTATCGGGCGGGTTGTCGGTACCCCCGGCCAGCACAGACCCGACATGCTGGTCGACGAAGAACTTCTGTTCGCACGCCGTATTGGGCATGCCGAAGGTGCTGGTGTTGCAGTTGGTGCTGTTCGGGTCGGTGACGTTGTCCACCAACTGCTGGTCCATCTGGCCGACCTTCTCGGGCAGCGTCATGGCGTTGAGGAGGGCATTGACCCGTGCAGTGGTCGACATGCTCTTGTCGAGCCAAGGCCTCGACGGCGTCGCCGTGGTCGCACCGCCCTGGCTCAACCCAAATGCCATGACGCCGACCAAGGCGGTCATGCTCAGAGCCGCCCGCCTCCTCATTCCACGCCCACGAGCAACCGGTCGCGAGAGGTCGGAGCTGGCGGACTCCTTTTCACCAACGTTCACGTATG
>CATPCA010000198.1 GCA_955652545.1 Candidatus Dormiibacterota bacterium | reverse complement strand
GCCTTACGAGCACCATCGTCGAGTACACGCTGAACGGCAAGACGGTGAAGTCGTGGACGGTTCCCGGCCACACCGACGGTCTGCGCATCGATCCGTCCACCCACAAGGCGTGGGTCACCTCCAATGAGGACGGCAATCCCGTCCTCAACATCATCGATCCCGCCAATACCACCCCGCAGGCGATCACGCTCGCGAAGACGGCTCACGGCGGCGGCTACGACGACCTCGCGTTTGTTGGCGGTTCCACCTACATCGCCTGCTCCAACCCAACTCTGGACGCCAGCGGCAACAACGTGTTCCCCGCGATCGACAAGATCACCGTGACGGGCACGACCGCGACTCTGACGCCGGTGCTGATCGGCAACGCCAAGGCCACCGACACCGTGGCCAGCGCGACCGCCGGGACCCCCACAACCACCACCCTCAACCTCACCGATCCTGACTCATTCACCACCGATACCAGCGGCAACCTCGTCCTCGTGTCCCAGGCCGACTCAGCGCTGATCACCATCGCCAACCCCGGTACCGCGACGCAGGCCGTCACCAAGACACCGATCGGCAACCAGGAGGACGACACCGTCTGGGCCACCGCCAACTCGGGCCGGCTCTTCGTCGTCGACGGTGGCAAGAACGCCATCTACACCATCAAGTGGAGCGGTCCCAAGGGCACCGTGTTCACCGAAGCACCGAACGACTCCGGCGTGGTCGGCTTCGTCGGCACCATCGACATGAAGACCGGCTTCATAACTCCGCTCAGCACCGGCTGGAGCAAGCCGACCGGCCTGATCTTCGTCCCCGGAGGTTGAGCGCACCCTACGGGGCGTGCTTGACGATCCTGAATGAGGAGACCAGCTCGGTGAAGAGCGCGGGCGGGTTCTTGAGTCCCGACGCGATGATCTCGAACATCGTGTGCCCGGCGAGGATGACCCTCACCGCGGCGTAGCCCGCGCCATGGGGGACGGCGATGATGGCCTCTGCATCACGGAACCCCTCGAAGGTGCCGAAGACGTTGGATACGAGAGTGCCCTGCGATGCCGCAACCGATCCCGCGAGCGAGGCTGAAAGCACCGCATTCGGTGTGTTCACCTGTATTGACCCCGGGTAGTTCGCGTACGCCACGACCTCGACCACGTTCACGTCGACAAGGTTGGTCCACTGCACGTACGGAGCGCTCTGATTTCCGACAGGCACAGTCCTCGCGTCCTTGACCGGTGAAGCGGTGAAGGAGGCGGTGAAGTAGCCGTCGGGATCGGCGAACGCGGTGGTGCTCTTCGACGCGGTCGGTGGCGCCGGTTTCGGTGTCGCCGCCGGTGCGGCTGCCGGTGTGGCCGGGCGAACTGCCGTCGCCGGAGAGGAGGCGTTGTGAGGCCGGGTCAGCAGGATGCCGGACGCCACGCTGGCGACCAGGATGGCAAGCGCCACACCGATGACAGCCATCTTTCGGTCGCGGCCGACCGGCGGCAGCGGCGCGTGCGCAGGCGGAGCGTCATGCAGAACGCGCTCGCTCCATGGCTGGGACGGCGGCGCGATCGCGTTGGCAACGGGCTGTGCACGAACAGGCGGCGGCGCGATCGCGTTTGCAACCGGCTGTGCGTGCACAGGTGGCGGCGCGCTCGCATTTGCAACGGGCTGTGCGCGCACAGGTGGCGGCGCGACAGCGGCATTCACGGGTTGCGCGTGCACGGGTTGCGCGTGCACGGGCGGCGGCGTGACGGCGGGATGGACGGGTTGCGCGTGCACAGGCGGCGGTGCGATTGCGGGGCCAACCGGCAGCGTGTGCACCGGCGGCGGTGCAAGCGTGGGGCCAGCGGGCTGTGCGTCCACAACGGGCGGTGCAACTGCGGCTCCAACCGGCCGCGCCTGCACAGGGGGCGGTCCGACCGCGCGACCAACAGGCTGCGCGTCCACCAGCGGAGCTGCGATCGCCGGTCCCGCCGACGGACTGGGCGGTGGGGGAGCGGGCGGGGGACCTACGGGCGTGCCCGCGGGCACCGGGGAGCCATCCGGCGTTGCGGACGGCACCGGCGAACGGTGGCGCGAGCCCGACGATTCTCGGACGCTCCAGCCGGGTCCGCCTCGGGGTGTTTCGGCCATGGCGCCGTGATCATGGCCCGGGTGGCCCGAGCAGAACGGCGCTCGTTGGACCCGCGTTTCAGGATCCGCACAGTTCCTTGACGACTGCTTACCGGCAGTTGACGGCTCTCAGTCAGGCAGCGGCGGCGCAGGAAACCACCTGCGCCGCCTGACCGTGGTGAATCAGTCGGACTAGGCCCGGACCATCGCCTCGGTGCTGACGCCGTACTCGACGTCGATCCACTCCGGCTCGCCTTCGAGGAGCTCCAGCTGCCGCCGGAAGTCGGCATCCGTCTCTGGCCGCGCGGCGTTGCGCTCGTAGCTCTCCTTGTCGCGGAAATGAATGATCTCGAGGAAGCGACCCGAATCGCCGACCTCCCAGGCAATCTCGGCCGAAACCAGGCCTTGTTCGCGGTGGCGTGGCGCAATGTCAGCAAACTCCCGCTCCAACTCCTCGCGGCGCCCCTGCTTCACCCGTCCGCGCATGATCGTTCCGTACATCAGCGAGCCGCCCCGACAGGCGCCTCATCCTTGAGCGCCCCGCGAATCTGCTCCTGCAGCTCGGCGTTGTTGGTGTGGCCGTGCACTGACGCAGCGTGCTCCGATGCGGCGCGCACAACCTCGTCCTCCTCGCCCGCGATGGTGAGCGTGCAATTGCTCTCGCTGGGCATGTCCCGGCAATCCACCACCTTGCGCATGTGCGCATCCTCCGCCGCTCAACCGAGCGGCCAACGGCAGCGAACGACAGCTCGCTGGACCGCCGATCGTACTCTCGCCCGAGCGCACACTCAAGCGCCCACCGGCGGTGACCGTCAGTCGTCGAGGTCGATGGCGAGTGGGGTGATGCCACCAGTGCTGATAGCGACGATGTCCATCGGACAGCTCGACAGCACGACGTGGGCGTCGACCAGGGCGCGAAAGACGAGGTGGTCACCGGCCTTGCTCGACGCTGGACGCGTGGTCATCTCGCCGGACGCATCGACGCGCACGTCCATGAAAACGTTCAACGGCTGCGGGATGGCGACGTCCTCGACGCCCAGCGCGGCCATCGACTCGCGCAGGTTCTGGGCGCAGGATCGGTGTGGTCCCGCAACCCCCAGCAGGCGATAGCGCGCCGGGTCGCAGGCGGCGTACAGGGTG